>CAYNXT010000004.1:15862-26913 GCA_964401235.1 uncultured Planctomycetales bacterium | reverse complement strand
GATGCCGAAATTGAGCGGATCACAGAATACTTGAAACAGCAGCGCACTCCGAGTTATGATGAGAGCCTCTTAGAGAAAGCGCGCCAACCAGAGCACGTGTCGTTGGCTGAAAAAGATGAGATGTATGAGACGGCAAAGCAGTTGGTCTTGGACACCGGCCAAGCGTCCACCTCACTCTTGCAGCGCCGGTTGCGGCTAGGCTATGGACGGGCCGCTCGGATTCTCGATCTCATGGAGCAAGAAGGGCTCGTTGGTCCTCCGCAGGGCAGCCGGCCCCGCGAGGTGTTAGTGAGCCGCGAAGTACCGGTCAAACAGGACGTCTCATAACCGCGATATGCCCAACAGCATTGGGACGCAGTTACAGCAGGCCCGTGAAGCGCGCAAACTCTCACGGAAAGATGTCAGCCAGGCCACGAAAATCCAGCCCTGGGTGCTTGAGGCGCTGGAGACTGATCGCTTGCTCGAGCAGATGAGCGCGATCTATGTCAAAGGCTTTCTCTCCACCTACGCCAAGTTTTTGCAGCTTGCACCCGAGCCGCTGATCGCGCAACTGCTGTTGCCGCTCGCTCCCCCGAAGCCCCAAGAGCCTGAGCTGCCTCCACCTACTCGCGCGACCCCTCAGCTGCCAACGTTAGTCCTCCCTCGAGTTACGCTGCCAAAGATTCCTGTTCCGAAGCTCACCATTCCGAAGATTGCCATCCCGAAGTTGACGCCGCCCGAATGGAAAATGCCTCAGTGGCGGCTGCCGAAATGGGAAATACCCGTCGAGGTCCAGCGACGAGTCGCGCAACTTGCGGTGGTGAGTGCAGTGGTGGCCGGGCTTATCGTGATCAATCCGCTGCAATGGCTCTCGAAAATCAAGCTTCCTACTCTGCGAGCTCCGACCTTAGCCAGCGTCACACCGGTGAAGGCGCCTGAACCTCCGCCGGCCCCGAAGACCGTTCCACTTCAGCCTTCAACGTCGCTCGAATTGCAAGTCAATGCGCACCGGACCACCTGGATCCAAATCAAGGCGGATGGCAAGTTGCTCACGCAACAGCGGCTTCCGCGAGGAGCCAACGAGCGGTGGGTGGCGAAAAAACGCTTCGAGCTCATTATCGCCAAACCATCCCAAGTCGAGTTGCTGCTCAATGGGCAATCCATCGGATCGTTTGCCATCGCCCATCAAGGCCGATTGCTGATTACCCCCACTGGCGTGACCCCGCTCCCGGACGGGGAGTAGAACGCACCGGTTCTACCCTATGTCCGACCCCGCTCCCGTTCCCTCTCCCACTGTGAGTATGATCAGTCTTGGCTGTCCCAGAACGCTGGTGGATTCCGAACTGTATCTTGGGCGCCTCAAACAAGTCGGCTTTCAGGTCGTCGATCAGGTGGAAGGCTCCGATACGGTGCTCATCAATACTTGCAGCTTCATTCAAGATTCCATCAAGGAGTCCATTGATACCATCCTGCAAGCGGTTGAGCTGAAAAAACAGGGCAAGGTCAAGGCGGTCGTGGTTGCGGGCTGCCTCGTGCAGCGCTTTAAGCAGGATCTGATCAAGGAGCTACCCGAGGTCGACGGTTTTGTCGGGGTGGATGGATTTGGCGACATCGATACCGTCGTCCAACGTGCGCTGCACGGTGAACCTTCGCAAAGCCTCAGGCCACATCCCAGCGTTCCGCATCGAGGCATGCGCGTGGCGCGCGCTCCGCTCACCCCATCTCATTACGCCTATCTGAAGGTCTCCGAGGGCTGCTTAAAAGGCTGCAGTTTCTGCGTAATTCCAAAAATCAAAGGCCCGCTGAGCAGCCGGCCGCTTGAGGCGCTGGTGGAGGAAGCCAAGCAGCTCATTGAAGAGCGCGGAGTCCGCGAGCTGATTGTCGTGGGGCAGGACACGTCGGATTACGGCGTCGATCTGTACCACCGGCCGCAGATTGCCGAGTTGTTGGCGGCGCTGGCCAAGCTGGAAGGACTAGAGTGGATTCGATTGCTCTATTGCCATCCACGCGGCGTCTCCTCCGAACTGATCCAGACGATTCGGGATGAGCCGCGGATCTGCAAATATCTCGATATGGCGATCGAGCATGCGGATGATGAGGTGCTGCACCGAATGAATCGTGGCCTGACCCAAGCCCAGTTGCGCCAGACGATTCACCGGCTTCGCCTTGAGATTCCTGGGATGACGCTGCGCACGTCAATCATCGTCGGATTTCCTGGAGAAACTGAGGCCGCGTTTGACAATCTCCTCGCGTTTCTACAGGACGTGCAGTTTGAGCGGCTCGGGGCCTTCACGTACTCCCATGAGGAGGGGAGCGCAGCGTTTCGGTTCCCCGACCAGGTGCCTGATCCCCTTCGACAAGCTCGACTGGATCGGCTGATGCAGGTGCAGCAACTGATTGCCACCCAGGGCAATAGCCGTCTGCTTGGTCGCGCGCTTCCGGTGATGATCGATGAAGCTGACGCAGCCGATTCGACGCAATATGTGGGACGGACTAGCGCAGACTGCCCTGAAGTCGATGGGGTCGTCTATGTCACCAGTGCCGGAGCCCTGCGATCCGGCGACATCGTCCCTGTGAGGATCACCGATAGCCTGGAGTATGATCTGATCGGATCTGTCGTCGATCCATGACCGATGATCCCCCCGCCTGTCTTCGGCCCGCAGGGCCGACGATCCTCAAGACAATCGAGTAGCTCGCCTGCGGCGAGCAGACAGGTGGGGGGGATGACGCTCCCCACTAAACTGACGCTTCTCCGTGTTGTGCTCACCTTTGTGATTATCGCGCTGCTGTGTATGTCCGGAGTGATCGCTAAAATTGCTGCGCTCATCGGATTTCTCTTGGCGAGCTTTACCGATTGGCTCGATGGCTATTTGGCTAGACGGTGGGATCAAAAAAGTTCGCTCGGCGCGCTGCTTGATCCTGTGGCGGATAAAGTGCTGATCCTTGGCATGTTCCTCTCGTTTGTGGTCTTGAAGCGAGTTCCGGCGTGGATGGTCGGAGTCATCGCATTCCGTGAGGTGGTCATCACGGCTGTGCGACTCCTCGCCGCAAGACGCCAGGTGGTGCTAGCTGCCGAACGAGCAGGAAAACAGAAAATGGTTTCGCAGGTGGTGACAATTCTGGTGATTCTCATCTCGATCATCATCGAAGAAGGATTTGGAGACCGTCTACCACAACGGCTCTTTGGATTCCTGTTTTGGAGCATCCAAGGCTGTTTGTGGGTCACGATGGCGCTAACCGTGCTGTCTGGCGTGACATTTTTTTGGCGCCACCGTCGAATTCTCCTAGAAGTCGTCACTCGCTAATGCGTCCCAGTGTGCTCATGGCGACCGTCTGCGGTCTCGGACGATTGTTTTGGCCAGGCATGTGGGGAAGTCTGGCCGGGGTCGGATGGGGAGCGCTGGTGCTTGGCACTGTGGGGCGTCCGGCAGGACTCCTGAGTGTGGCGGCGACATTTCCGCTCTGTGCGTGGCTGTGCACCAATGCCGAACACGCATTGGGGATTCACGATGCTCCGCCAATTATTTTGGATGAAGTCTGGGCGATGAGCGCGATCATGATCGTGCTTCCCCTGAGCGCTTCGTCGCTGAGTTGGCTGCTGCTGGCGTTTTGGGTGTTTCGGTTTTTTGATGTAGTCAAGCCACCACCTTTAAAGCATATGGCGAAGCTACCGGCGGGGTGGGGCATCATGGCCGATGACCTCGGTGCCGCTCTCTACACTATCGCCTTTCTAATAATCTGTCAGCAGTTGCTACATTGAGATTCTTATGGGTCTCCGGCCGTCCGCTCGCGAATCGGCCGAAGACCCTCCCAAGTCTATGAGAGTAAACTAATATGCGGGCGTTTATCGGAATGGCGTTGCCGCAAGAGGTGCGTGAGTCGCTAGGAGCGCTGCAGCGGGAGCTGGCAAAAACCGGCGGGGATGTGAAGTGGGTCGAGCCGAAGAATCTGCACCTGACGCTGAAATTTTTAGGCGAGATGAGCGAGGAGCAGTGTCAAACGCTTGAGCAAATACTTAAGACTGTGGCACAGCATCACGCTGCGTGTTCGTTGTCGCTCGGTGCCCTCGGAGCGTTTCCAACACTCAATGCTCCGCGCGTGATTTGGGTGGATGTTGTGGAGGGAAAGCAGGCGGTTGAGGAATTAGCTCAAGCGATTGAGCAGGCAAGTCGGACAGTTGGACTCATCGGTGAAGCACGACCATTCGCCGCGCATATTACCCTGGGTCGCGTGCGCTCACCTCGGGGGCATGAGGCGTTGGTGAACGCGTTGCGCTTCATTTCCTGGCAGCCGCCGTCGGCTTGGCGGGCGGATCGGATCAGCCTCTACCAGAGCAGGCTGGGTTCCGGCGGTCCGACCTATACTGTTCTCACCGACGTTCCTCTAAGAGATACCGCCTGAGAAGATCAAGGGCGCTTTGCGCCGCTTGCAGCTTAATCGCTTCGCGATTGCCAAAAAACTGATAGCGCATCGCACGCGTCTTTTCTCTGCTTGATAAGCCGAGATAGACCAGCCCCACCGGTTTGCTTGGCGTCCCACCGGTTGGTCCGGCAATTCCTGTAATCGAGAGTCCTAGATCAGCCTCGGCTGCCTCTCGCGCTCCCCAGGCCATCGCCTTCGCCGTCTGTTCGCTGACCGCACCGTAGCGGGCGAGTAGCCGCTCCGGCACGCCCAGTTGGTTCCGTTTGAGATCATTATGATAGGCGACGAACGAGCCTCGCAAATAGCGGGAGCTGCCGGGAACGTCTGTGATCTGGCTCGAGAGGAGACCGCCGGTGCAGGATTCAGCCAGCGCGAGCGTCTTGCGTCGTTTCACAAGCCATGCTCCCACGACTTGCTCCAGGGTTTGATGATCCGTGCCGTAGATGGCTGTCCCCAACACCCGTCGAAGAGGACGCTCGACCATTTGGATCGCACGGCGCGCGGCGGATCGGGATGAGGCGGTGGCGGTGAGGCGAATGTCGACCGTGCGCAGGTGCGGGTAGAGGCCCAGCTGCACCGTCGACGGAATCTTCAGACGTTTTAGCATGGCTTCGATGGAGAGCTCGACGAGTCCGACGGTCCGCAACGTCAGTCCTTCTAGCGCTCGGCCGACGTTGAGTTGCTTCATGCGAGGAACAACCTCCTGCTCCATGATGGCCCGCATTTCTCCTGGCACGCCGGGCAGAGCAATGACCAGACAACCGGGCAACTTCAACCAGAGTCCAGGCGCGGTTCCGATGGGATTCGGTAGGGCTATTCCTCCTTCAGGGAGATAGGCCTGGCGCAAGGCGGCTTGTTGGAGTCGACGATGGCGCTTGGTATAGAAGCGGCGAATCTGCGAGCCGACCGACGGGACATAAGCCAGCGGGCGATGGGTAGTTTCAGCGAGTACTTCCATGGTTACGTCGTCAAACGTCGGTCCCAGGCCTCCCGTGAGGATAAGCAGGGGAGTTCGGCTCAACGCATGCTGCAACACGCCCAGCAGGGGGAGTCGCTCATCAGGCACGGTGGTTTGCCGTCGACAGGGTATCCCAAGCTCGGCCAAGCATCGGGCCAGATAGGTGGCGTTGGTGTTGACCGTAGCGCCATTAAGCAGTTCACTTCCGATCGTCAATAGTTCGGCGTGCATGGGGTGTATTATAGCTCAAAATTTGAGCCAAAAATCTTGTAGATTGCTTGCTCCATCCCTTTGTATCAGGCATACTTAAACTAGTTCCGAAAAGGGCAAACCACGAGTAATCGTGGGACGCAAAGCCACGGGTCCACTGAAGCTGGATTGTCGGGCTGCCGAACCCTTCGACTCGCACCGCTCGCTCAGGGTTGGTCCTGAGCGAAGTCGAAGGACCGAAGAACGCAATCAGCAGACTTCCTTGGATAGCCGAGCTACCGAAGAACACCACGGTAGCCCGGTTTTTTATTATTGGGTATTGGAGCCAAATATTACGACATGCCTAACACCGCCTCAGTCTTTGTGATAAGCGTTATCCTGGCGACACTCGTCGCCACTCCTAGTCAAATGGCGAGTGCTGCGGATAATGTCTGGCAGGAGCTCTCCCCTACGCCGCATACCCGTTGGAATCCGGCGAGCTTCTATGACTGTACTCGTACCATAAATATCGGAAACCCGATCGGGCGATCGTTCTCCGGGACCGTCATCGGCAACGGACAGATTTTCTTCTGGGGTGGGGGACACAGCGGCTATCCCGGCAATGACGTGGAGTTGTATGACACGGCCGCGAACGCATGGATTCCAGACTCGGTTCAACCCCAGTGCGTTGCTCCCATCTGCATCAACAGCCAACAGAATTCTGTAGATAACTACCCACCCAATTGTCAGACCGGTACCAACGAACCTTACACCCCCGGTTGTCTCTGGGGCAGTTGCCTGGTCCCGAACGGTTCCGGCGCGTCCAAACCCGTGTTTGAGTGCGCGGGCGGGACGCGGCAGGGCCAGACCTGCACGACCGATGCGGACTGTCCAAATGGGACGTGTCCGCCGCGTCTGCCGACGCCCGGCACACCCTGTCCCACGTGCCGCCCGTATACGGAGCATACCTACCAGCGCCAGATCTACAACCCAGACCGAGGCAAGTTCCTCGTTTTTTCTGCATCAGGCACCTGGGAGTGGGACCCGGCCAATCGGCAGTGGACGTGGCTCGGGATCCCGCCACGCATCAGTGGTGACATTGCTTCGCGGCTGATGCTCTATGATCCGATCCGTCGGCGTCCGCTCTGGATCAATGTGGGCTATACGAACCCGGGAATTCTGGCGTTTAGTTATCTGACAAATACCTGGAGTGCCATAGACCCCTATCTCCCAACCGGCACCGCACAGTTTGATTCGTTCGCTACCTGGGATGGGAATGTTAACAAATTCATTATCGCGCTCGGGAACGCAAGCGGCCTCAACCCGCGCTTTTTCGCCTACGACCCGGCGCTTACTGGCGCACCCGCTTGGACTGAGATCACCTCGGCAGCGCCCGCCGATGTGAGGACGTCGTACTGTCCGGTCCAGGGCGCACCGTTACCCTGCTTCGCAGCGGCTCTCACCTACGATGCGACCAATCGGCGCACGCTAGTGCTGGCGCAAGAGTCGCCGAATCGCACGCTCGCCCTCTGGGCGTATGACGCTTCAACAGGTCCGCTGGGCACCTGGCAGAAAGTGACCACAACAGGGGGATCGGGAGTCAGAAAAAAGACAGGCTACCCGAACATGCTGCACTATGATGCAACGACTTCTACCCCGACCGGCGCATCGATCTTCTTGGTAGATGAACGAGCACATTGGCCCTCGATTGATGTCAGAACCTGGAAAATCACGCTCAACCTCAGTCCTCAGACCTCGGGCGACCTCAACGCCGATGGCAGCGTGGATGCGATTGATCTGCAGCTCCTCGTGAACGTTCTCTTAGGGCTCACCACCAATCCGCTCGCCGATCTGAATACCTCCGGCAGCGTGGATGCGGTCGATTTGCAGCTGCTTGTGAATTTCTTGTTGGGATTGTAAGCTATCAGGTATACTTTACATGTACTCTCGAAACGCCACACCCGGAGTAATCCGGGGTCGCCCGCCTGCCCCTCGGGTACGGTGGGCCTTCCGCCGGAATGAGCGGCGGGCAGGGAAAGCCACGGGTCCTTAGGGATCGCCGGGTTGCCGAAGAGGCCAACCACGATAAGGATCGCCGGGTTGCCGAACGAGTGACGGAAACGTTGCTTCGGTGACTCGGTGTTTTTCTTTCAGCAGGAGCTTGATATGATGCTGAAGTCGCGACACAGTCGTCAGGACCAGCAAGGGGCACTTTTGCTCCTTGGCCTCTTTGCGCTCTCCGGCGCCTTGGCACTGACCGCAGCAGGCCTAACGCGATCCATGACGGAAACCCTGGCGGCGGGACGCGCGGTGCAAGTGCAACAAGCGTTTCACGCAGCTGAAGCGCGACTTGATGATGTGCTCGCAAGGCTTTCTCTTGACCCTTCCTATGTGGGGATTGATGTCTGCCCGCCCGCCACGACTCTGCCGGGTTCTCAGACAACGTGTACGCTGACGGATCTAACCGCCTCGCTCGCGTTGCCTCCAACACAACGACAGGTGCGGTTGGTCATCAATGCGTTTATCCCGACTCAGGCTAATCCCGTGTCCCAACGCACCATCGAAGCCACTCTCGAATTTCAGCAAGACCCCTTGTTCCCTTATGCGGGGTCGGGCCCGTTGGTCTCATTTGAGGTGGGGAACCATCTTGTCGACAGCTATGATTCCCAGCTGGGCGCTTATCCTTATGCTGGGTCCGGACCGGCCTCTCTCCGGCCGGTTGCCACGAAGATCCGATCGAATAGCAATATCTTCTTCTTGAGCCAAATGTTTTCTGGGGGTGCTAAGGCATATTTCTGGGCTGACATGATCGTTGGGCCCTCCTATGTTCCAGCCTCTAGCGGGCTGGTCGTGCTCCCCGCAGCGAATGCCTGGCAGGTGGTTCTCGAGGGAGCCACTGTCGCCGAGCCGGAGTGGTCGCCGCCTACCCTCTCCATTCCTGCCGGCAGTCCCACGGGCAGTCCGTATACACCGGGAAACTGCGATCCAGCGGCACCTCCCCAAGAGTTTGAGGTGAGCGTGGATATGCCCTCGCGCATTACCGCTGGAGTGAGCTGCAAGATTCTGGTGAACGGAGATGGTCAAGCGCATCTGGGTGAAATCAATTTAGGCTCCGGAGCACAGCTTGAGTTCACCGGCCAGGTGACGGTAGTCACTCCCAAGCTGATTAATAATGGCACAGCGATGCTACGAGTGGCGCCCACAGCCACGGTTCAACTCTATGTGGTCGGACAGGATCCGGCCTTGGTTGGCATTACCACGAATCTCATCAATACGACACAGGATCCAAAACGATTTACCCTGTTTGTCACGAGTACCGGACCTTCAGAAGTTACTGTCTTAGCCGGCCAACAGTTTTATGGAGCCATTTATGCGCCGCAATCCGCCATTTATCTTGCGACCTTGTCCGAGGTCTATGGGAGTCTCATCAGCGGCATGAATCAGGATGTGGGGGGGCTACGGTTGGGCTATGGGGCCCAAATCCACCACGATCTAGCCTTATTGAAACGGGGCCAAATTCGATTGGGCCAACCCACCCTGCTATCTTGGCGTGAATTGTAAATCCGCCTCTCCAGCCTTACCTGCTTCTGCTTTACAAAGCCGTACCCTCTTTCGTATAATGAATTCCTACCCAATCAATCACCCACGAACGATTGCTGGAGGCACCCCCGCAGCAGCGAGAAGGAGTCATGCCATGACGGAGCGAGAGAAGGACAAGGAACGCGGCGAACGCCTCAAGGCGTTGGAATTGACCTTGAGCCAGATCGAGAAGCAGTTTGGCAAGGGGTCCATCATGCGCTTGGGGCAAGACACCAAGTTTGATATTCCTGCCATTCCGACAGGGTCGCTTGCCATCGACTTAGCGCTGGGTATCGGAGGCGTCCCCCGAGGGCGGGTGGTCGAGATTTTCGGTCCAGAGTCCTCCGGGAAGACCACGTTGAGCCTCAGCATTCTTGTGGAGGCCCAGCGAGCCGGTGGCGTGGCCGCCTTCATTGATGCCGAGCACGCGCTGGATCCCACCTACGCCAAGATCATTGGGGTGAATTTGGACGATTTGTTGGTCTCGCAGCCGGATACCGGAGAGCAAGCCCTGGAGATTGCGGAGACCCTCGTACGCTCCAACGCGGTGGACGTCGTCGTGATTGACTCCGTTGCTGCTCTGGTCCCTCGAGCCGAGATCGAAGGGGAAATGGGCGATCAGTTCGTCGGGTTGCAGGCGCGGCTCATGAGCCAAGCGCTGCGCAAGCTGACGGCGGCCATCGCTCGTTCCAAAACGTGCTGCATGTTCATTAATCAGATACGCGAGAAAATAGGCGTGATGTTCGGCAACCCTGAGGTCACACCCGGCGGTCGGGCGCTGAAGTTTTACTCCTCGGTGCGGATTGATCTGCGCCGGATTGATTCGATCAAGGTCGGGGACCGCGTGGTCGGCAACCGCGTGCGAGCGAAAATCGTCAAAAACAAAGTCGCCCCGCCCTTTCGCCAGGCCGAGTTCGACATCCTTTTCGACGAAGGGATTTCAAAGGCTGGCAGCTTGCTGGATGTTGGGGAGGCCCTCGGCGTGATTCAGCGCCAAGGGAGCTGGCTTTCCTCCGGTGACATCAAGCTGGGTCAAGGGCGAGAGAGCGCGCGGATGTTCCTCAGAGAGAATCCCAAGCTTATGAAACAGCTCGAGGAGCAGGTTCGCCAGCAGGCAGCGCGTGATGCCGCGAAGACTCTGAGCGGAAAAGAGAAAGACAAAGCTGCCGCTGAACCGGTTGAGCAGAAAGTCTAAGAACTGCAACGTGGGTAGGAGGAAATCGCGATGAGCGTTCGACGAGGATTCGCCATAGGGGTGCTAGGGGTAGGGCTCGTGGCGGCGGGCGTGCTCAGCGGCCGGGTGGACCTCTGGTCCAGCAGCGCGAAGCCGGCGTCCTTTCCCGGCTCGACTTCGGCACAAGCCGCATCGACCGAAGCAGAGAATGTCCAATCAGCGTTCATTCGAATCGGTCAGCAAGTGGGCCCCTCGGTCGTGAGCATTTCCACTGAGCAGATTGAGCGGGTGCGTCAATATTTTCGCGTCCATCCTTTTTTTGGATTCGGTGGAAACGAACCGTTCGACGAGTTCTTTCGGCAATTCTACGGGGATGTGCCGGAGCAGGAGTTTCATCGATTTGGATTAGGCTCCGGCGTGATCATCGATGAGCGGGGATTAGTCCTCACCAATGAACACGTGGTGGCTGATGCGGAGAAAATTACCGTGACCTTGGCTGATGGGCGGGAGTTTACTGGGACGGTCAAAGGCAAAGATGTCCGGTCGGATTTGGCCATCGTGAAAATCGATGCCAAAAACCTCCAGGCCACAGCCTTGGGAGATTCCAATACGGTCAACACCGGTCAATGGGCGATCGCCTTGGGCAACCCCTTTGGCTTAATGGGGGTAGGGCCGTCCGTTCGAGCGACAGGTGCCGAGCCGACCTTGACGGTCGGCGTGGTGAGTGCGCTCAATCGCCAGCTGCCGCGA
>CAYNXT010000004.1:7853-15852 GCA_964401235.1 uncultured Planctomycetales bacterium | reverse complement strand
AACAGCGGGGGGCCGCTGCTCGATTAAGATGGCAATATCATCGGCATTAACGTGGCGATCTTGAGCAGCTCCCGCGGCTTTGAAGGTATTGGATTTGCCATTCCGGTGAATAAGGCCAAGAGCATTCTTGAGGATCTGATTGAAGGGCGGAAAGTGGTCTATGGCTGGTTGGGCATCCAAATTCAAGATATTACGGATGATGTCGCCGAGTACTATGGACTGACGGAGCGCCAAGGGGTGCTCATTTATCAAGTGCTGCCAGATAGCCCGGCGAGTCAGGCCGGCTTGAAAGACGGCGACATTGTCAAAAGCTTTGATGGGAAGGTCATTCACCATTCTCGAGAGATTATTGACCAGGTGAGTATCACCAAGGCGGGAAAGCGGGTGAAGGTGGAGATCTTGCGCGATGGCAAGCCGCAGACGGTGCACGTGGAGATCGGCGAGCGACCCGTGGATGTCGACGCTGCAGGTGGAGCGGGTGTGAGCGAGGCATGGCGCGGTGTGCAGGTCACGAGTCTCTCGCCCGAGACATTGGAGCGCTTTAATCTTCCTCCTGGGACCACGGGAGTGTTGGTGGCCGAGGTCGAAGAGGGCTATCCGGATTAGCAAGCCGGCCTGCGGCCAGGCGATCTGATTAACGAAATCAAGCGCGTTCGGATCGAGAATCTGAGCGACTACCGCAATGCCATTCAGCAAGTGAAGGGCAACGCGTTGGTGAGAACCAATCGCGGGTATGTCGTCATTAAAGCGGGAAGCTGATCCTTCCCGCGCGCGTGCGGCTGTTGCTCGATATACACGTACCGGTGTTCGCTCAGCCGAAGACGTCGCGACGTACCTCAGGCGCCGGGGCTACCCCGAAGCCGTGGTGAAGAACACCTTGGCGTGGTGTCGAGCCCATCGCGTGATTGACGACCAGGCCTGCGCTAGACTCTGGGCGGATCACTGGGCCCGACAAGGCTACGCCTCCTCGGCCATTCGAGAACGGCTCGCTGCGAAAGGACTGTCCAATGACACAATCGAGCTTGCCCTCCACTCTCTCGATTCAGATGATCGCCAGCGCGCCCAGCGAATGGCGGCCGCATATTATCGACGGCATACTTCGTCGAGCAAGTGGCGAGCCCTGCCTGCGCCGCAAAGCGGCGCGGCGCGGCAGGCAGGCCGCTTGGCACGGGTCCTGGCGGCACGCGGCTTCGACGCCGATCTGATCGAGCAGGTCCTCGCATAAACCACCCACGCTCCATGCGATCCAGCACCGAACTCCGGGAACGGTTCTTGTCTTTTTTTGCCGCACGCGGCCACACGCGCGTGGACAGCGATGGGCTCATTCCGAGTGGCGATCCGACGGTCCTGTTTACCTCGGCGGGCATGAATCAGTTTAAGGACTGCTTTTTGGGCAAGCGCACGGACCTTATGCGCGCCGTGTCGTGCCAGAAGTGTCTGCGGACGGGCGATCTGGAAAATGTGGGCAAGACGCCGAGCCATCATTCGTTCTTTGAAATGTTGGGGAATTTTTCGTTCGGGGACTATTTTAAAGTCGAGGCGATCCAATGGGCCTGGGAGTTCTTGACCGGCACGATGGACTATAGAGGCGCTCCCAGTCCGGATCGTGCAACGCTATGCCTGGACTTGCCGGCAAACAAGCTCTGGGTGAGCATCTACGAAGAGGACGAAGAAGCCTTTCGGCTCTGGCGCACGCTCGGCGTTCCCGAGGAGCGGATCAAGCGGTTCGGGCAAGCCGATAACTTTTGGCCGGCGAATGCGCCGAAGGAAGGGCCGAACGGTCCTTGCGGCCCGTGCTCGGAAATCTACTTTGATTCGGAGGGTAAGGTTCACGGGCCAAAGTCGCTCGAGGTCTGGAATTTGGTGTTCACGCAGTTTGACCGCCAGGCCGATGGGAGCCTCAAGCCATTGCCGCGGCCCAATATCGACACCGGCATGGGGTTGGAGCGGCTGACGCGCGTCATGCAAGGCGTGGAAACCGACTACGAAACGGATCTCTTTGCGCTAATCGTCAAAGCCATTCAAGCCCTTCCGCACGGGTCGAAGGCCAAGCCAACCCAGACGGTCTTTGCACAGCGAGCACTTGCCGACCATCTCCGCGCGGTGGTGTTCTTGCTGGCGGAGGGACTGCTGCCCTCGAACGAATCGCGCGGATATGTGTTGCGGATGCTGATCCGTCGAGCGCATCGGCTGGGGCGCGTGATACTCGGCCTTGAGCCGGATCGATCACGGAGCATTCTCTCGCCACTCGTGGGCGCAGTCGAACAGGCGATGCAGGGCTCGCCCCATCCCCAGCTCCTCATCGAGCGGCGTGACACCATTCGGCGGGCCATCGAACAGGAAGAGAGCCAGTTTGTGCAGACGCTTGAAACCGGAACCGCGCTGCTCGAGGAGTTGATGGCGAGGCTTCGCAAAACCACACAGACCATCATTCCTGGCGAGGAGGCGTTTAAGCTCTACGACACCTATGGTTTTCCGCTTGAGTTGACGCTGGATATCGCTCAAGAGCAAGGGTTGAGCGTGGACCGTCAAGGGTTTGAGCGGGCATTCACCACCCAGCAGGAGCGCTCCCGGGCAGCCAGTCAGTTTGGCGGCGGAGTGTTTGTCGCTGAAACGCTGCCAGTGCGATCGACGATTCACGATCTACCACCGAAGGATGCGCATTTTATCGGCTATGAGTCGCTGCAGGCTGATGCGGTCGTAAAAGGATTATGGGATGGCAAGGCCTGGGTGACCAAGGCTGCTGCGGGCCAGCCGGTCGGAATCGTACTGGATCGTTCGCCCTTCTACGGCGAAGCCGGCGGCCAAATCGGAGATACAGGATTTATTGAAGGGCCCAAGGGTGCCGCCACCGTGCAACAAACCGTGTGGGTGGATGACGTGCTGGTGCACCAGGCGACGGTGAGCCGCGGAACCCTGAGCGTCCAAGAGACAGGGCGAGCACGGGTGGATGCGGAGCGGCGACTCAAGATCGCGCGCAGCCACACCGCGACGCACATGCTGCACTGGGCGCTGCGCAAGGTGCTCGGACCGGATGCGGTCCAGGCCGGCTCCTCTGTGGAAGCCGAGCGCGTGCGATTTGATTTTTCCTCGCTGCAAGCGCTCCAGGAGGAACAACGGTATCAGGTTGAAGCGCTCGTCAATAGCCGCGTGCGATTGGCGGATGAGGTTCGCACTGATCAGATGCGGTTAGAAGAGGCTAAACGGGCCGGCGCGCTCGCGCTCTTTGGTGAGAAGTACGGCGGGGCGGTTCGCGTGGTCACGATTGGGGACTATTCGAAAGAGTTGTGCGGAGGCACTCATCTGCTCCATACAGGGTTCGTGGGGACGTTCCTGATCACCAGCGAGAGCTCGATTGCAGCCGGCACACGACGCATTGAGGCGCTGGTGGGTGACGCAGCCGCACAGCGCGAGCAAGCGCAGCGGCGCGTGTTGCAGGAAGCGGCGCGACGATTAGGCCGTCCGGCCGAGGAGGTTGCGGCCGGTCTAGAAGAGCTCTTGGAGCAGCTCAAAGAGGCGGAGCGCGAGCGCAAACAGGTTCAACGTGAAGTCGCCAAAGTGCAAGCCAGCCGGTTGGTGGCCGAGGCCAAGCAGATTAATGGGTTGACCGTGGTGAGCTCGACCATTCAGCGCGCCGATCGGGAGTTGCTCGCTGCCATGGCAGATGCGGTCAAGCGTTCGCTCAAAGAGGATGGGGTCGTGCTCTTGGCTTCCTCTGAAGGGCCGGATCAGGTTTCTCTTGTGATGGCGACTACGTCTGGGGCAGCAAAACGCGTCCATGCGGGTGAACTCATCAAGGCGATTTCACCGCTGACCAAAGGCAGCGGCGGCGGTCGGCCGGATTTTGCACAAGCCGGGGGCAAGGACCCTTCAGGGATTCCTGCTGCGCTCAAGCGAGCTGAAGAGCTCATCCGTGAGGCGCTGAACAAATGACACCACAGATGCCACAGAATTTTCACAGAGGCACAGAGGATCACTATTCAGTCAGACTCTCTCTGTGTTTCCGTGGACTTCCGTGTTTCTGTGGTGTGAAGGGTCTCTCATGAAAGTGATCTCCACGACGAGTCAAGAGTGGCAGCGGTTGTGCGCGCGCCAGGTCGCGCGGAAGCGCCAGGTCGAAGAGCGTGTGCGTAAGATCGTCGATGATGTGCACCAGCATGGGGATGAAGCGCTGCTGCGCTACACCCGCCGCTTTGATCGCGCGCGCCTAACGCCAAAGCAGTTGCGCGTGACCGAAGCGGAAACCTCCGGCGCGTTTCAGTACTTGGACCCGAAGTTCGCGCTTCAGCTCAAACACGCGATTCAAAATGTGCAGACCTTTTATGCGCGACCTCGCTTGAAGCCCGTGCGGATGCTCGACGGAGATGGGGTCGTGCTCGGGGAAAAGTTCGATCCGATTGAGCGCGTCGGCGTGTATATTCCTGGCGGAACGGCCAGCCTGGTTTCCACGGTTTACATGACGGTGATTCCGGCCAAGAAAGCGGGGGTGAAGCGGGTAATTCTTGCGACCCCGCCGCGCAAGGATGGCAGCGTCGACCCGCATATTTTGGCGGTCGCGAGTCTGCTGGATGTCGATGAGGTCTATCGCATGGGAGGCGCACAGGCCATTGCGGCCATGGCCTTTGGCACCAAAACCATTCCTAAAGTCGACAAAATTGTGGGACCAGGCAACGCCTACGTCGCCGAAGCCAAGCGCCAAGTCTTTGGCTTTGTCGATGTGGATACGATTGCCGGCCCCTCAGAGATTGCCGTGATCGCGAATCGCCACTCGAACTCGGAGTATGTGATCGCGGATTTACTAGGCGAGTCCGAACATGCCGGTGGCATCGCGTTTTTGATCACCACATCCAAGGCCTTGGCGAAACTAGCGCGCAAACAGGTGCCCGGGGGGTACTGTATGATCGTCAAGAACCTCAATGAGGCGGTCGAGGTGGCCAATCGGCTTGCCCCCGAGCACCTGGAAATCATGGTGCAGTCGCCGCAAAAATTGGCCAGGCGCATCACGCGGGCCGGAGCGATCTTTTTGGGACCATATTCACCGGTGACCGTCGGTGATTATGTGGCTGGGCCCAGCCATGTGCTGCCGACCGGCGGGGCTGCGAGCACGTTTTCCGGCTTGGGCATCGATGATTTTATCCGGCGCACGCATACGATCAGCTATACCAAAAAGGCGCTTGAGCGCATGCGTGAACCCTTGGAGCGGTTGACCGCGATTGAAGGATTGCCAAAACACTACGAAGCGGTAAAGGTGAGGCTGACATGAGACGAGCGACCACAACACGAACGAGCAAGGAAACCAATATTACCGTGACGTTGGCGCTTGACGGGACAGGAAAGACGTCCGTCAAGACAGGAATCCCGTTTCTCGACCACATGTTGACGCTCTTGGGAACGCACGGGCTCTTGGATCTAACGGTCAAGGCGACCGGGGATCTTGAGATCGACCTGCACCACACGAATGAGGATATCGGCTTGGTGTTGGGACAAGCATTCGACAAAGCGCTTGGGGATCGCAAAGGCATTAGCCGGTTTGGACTCGCGTACGTGCCGATGGATGAGGCACTCGCCCGCGCGGTCCTCGATATCTCCGGGCGTCCCAAGCTGATCTTCCGCGATGCGCGCCTGTCTGCCGCGCCGCATGGCGCGGCGCAGGCAGGAGGCAAGCCGCCGAAGCACGGCTTCACCTCCAGCACCTCCTATCAGTGGGGTGATGCGGAGCACTTTCTTGAGTCGTTTGTGCGCACCTCAAAGATCACCCTGCACATTGATGTGCTGGCCGGCTCCGACTTTCACCACACCTGCGAGGCGGTGTTTAAGGCGCTCGGCCGCGCGCTCGATCAAGCCACCCGCCTGGACCCGCGCGTCAAGGGCGTACCCTCCTCAAAAGGCCAACTGTGATAGTGGCTAGTGATTGGTGATTAGTGGTTAGTGTGAAATTCACTAGAACTGATGATTGTCATCGTCGATTATGGGATGGGAAATTTGCGGAGCGTCTCTAAGGCGTTAGAGTCGCTCGGCGCGGCTGGGCGCGTTTCGAGCGATCCGCAGGATATCGCGAAGGCGGATAAGCTCATTCTCCCGGGGGTAGGGGCATTTCCCGGAGCAATGCGGGAACTCTCAGCGAGAAAATTGGTTGAACCTATCAAGACATTTATCGACCGCGGCCGTCCCTACCTGGGCATCTGTCTCGGCCTGCAACTCCTGTTCGATCGTAGCGAAGAAGGTGAAGGTGGGTCTGGCTTAGGTGTACTTAAGGGTGCGGTGAAAAGATTCCCCTCAATCACTCAATCACCTAATCACTTCATCACGCCTTTAAAGATTCCCCACATGGGGTGGAATCAAATTCTCAGAAGTCAGCCCGCCCCGGCGATCGTGAGAGGCGGGCCGGGGAAGTCAGAAGTCAGAGGTCAGGATGAATGTCCGCTACTGCAGGGCGTCCCGGAGGGGAGTTTCGTCTACTTCGTGCACTCCTACTACGGGGAGCCAGCGGACCGATCCGTGGTGGCGATGGAAACCGAATATGGCCAGCGATTTGCGTCGATGGTCTGGCGCAAGAACCTCTTCGCGACCCAGTTTCACCCTGAAAAGAGCCAAGCGGTTGGGCTCAAGCTGCTACAAAACTTCATTAAGTTATGATGACGCTCAGGGTTCTGGGTTTTGGGCTCGGATTCAACGGTCCAGAGCCCCCAGCCCCCAACCCCGAGCCGTATTGCAGCTGAGCCCTCAGCCTTGAGCCCAGAGCGTTGTGTCTATGATTATTCTTCCCGCCATTGATTTATTAGACGGCAAAGTGGTGCGGCTTGCGCAAGGCAAACGCGAGGCGGTCACCATCTATTCGGATGATCCGGTAGCCGTGGCGAAGCGTTGGAAAGAGGCCGGAGCGACGTGGTTGCACGTGGTCGATCTCAATGGCGCGTTTGATGGCGTCTACACGAACTTGCCGGTAGCCAAGAAGATTATCGAGTCGTGCGGGATCAACGTAGAGCTCAGCGGCGGCATTCGCACGAAGGAAACGCTCTCCGGCGCGCTGGCAGCCGGCGCGGCTCGAGTCGTTCTGGGCACGAAGGCCTGCGAGGACCCGCAGTTTGTGCAAGAAGCCGCGGATCGGTTTGGTCGGAAAATCGCCGTAGCGATCGATGCTAAAGCCGGACAGGTGGTCTCGCGCGGCTGGGTCTCTTCGACGAAGCTCGCACCGGCCGCCCTGGCGCGCAGTGTCATGCTGCTTGGCGTAGAAACGATTATCTGCACCGACGTGAGCCGTGATGGCATGAGGCAGGGACCGAATCTGGATCTGCTCAATGAGGTGCTCGATGTTGGCCCGCGCCAACTCATCGCCTCCGGTGGCATCTCCTCACTGGAGCATCTGAGACAGCTCAAACAATTAGAACCCCGCGGCGTAGTTGGTGCGATCGTCGGCAAAGCGCTATATGAAGGGACGATTGATTTGAAAGAAGCCCTGAAATTAGTTGAGCCCGTTAAGCCAGTTAAGCCGGTTTAGCCGGTTGAAACGGGCAAACGGGCTAACCGGCCAACAGGTAAACGCATCTATGCTCGCTAAACGTATTATCCCATGTTTGGATGTCGATAAAGGGCGCGTGGTGAAGGGGATCAAGTTCGTGAGCCTGCGGGATGCAGGCGATCCGGTTGAGGCGGCCAAGGCGTATAATGACGCCGGAGCAGATGAGCTAGTCTTTCTGGATATCACCGCCAGCCATGAGCAGCGGCCGATTATCTTGGATGTCGTCGCTCGCACCGCGGCGGTGGCGTTCATGCCGCTAACCGTCGGCGGGGGCATTCGAACAGTCGAGGACATCCGCGCCCTCCTGAACGCCGGAGCGGATAAGACATCGATCAACACGAGCGCGGTCGATCGCCCGGAGTTTATTCGCGAGGCATCGGATCGATTTGGATGCCAATGCATCGTGGTGGCGATAGATGCTAAACGCGTTCAGAAGTCAGCAGTCAGCAGTCAGAAGTCAGAACGTGCCACCTGGGAAGT
>CAYNXT010000004.1:485-7843 GCA_964401235.1 uncultured Planctomycetales bacterium | reverse complement strand
TTCCGATCTGTATACACACGGTGGGCGGACGCCAACCGGTAAGGACGCCGTTGAGTGGGCCAAAGAGGCTGAGCAGCGTGGGGCGGGAGAAATTTTGCTCACCAGTATGGATCGGGATGGTACCAAGCAAGGCTATGATCTGGAGTTGACCAAGGCGATGAGCGCTGCGGTCGGCATTCCCGTCATTGCATCTGGCGGAGCGGGGACCTCGGAACATTTTGCGCAGGCGCTGACGGCTGGAGGTGCCGATGCGGCGCTGGCGGCCTCATTGTTTCACTTCGGCGAGCTCTCGATCCATGATGTGAAAAGTTACTTAACACAGCAAGGAGTGATCGTTCGTCCATGAAGTCACCATCCACTAGCCACTATCCACTAGCCACTTATCGTGCATTACTGAAGCTCCTCGTTTTTAACGAGCAAGGTCTGATCCCTGCCGTGATTCAAGACGCGACGTCAAAGCAGGTGCTCACCTTGTGCTCCCTCAATCGCCAGGCACTTGAAAAAAGTCTGGCCACCGGAACCGTGTGGTTGTTTCGTCGTTCGCAGGGCCGGTTGATGCAAAAAGGCGAGACCTCAGGCCACATTCAACGGATCCGCGAGGCGCGCGTGGATTGCGAGGGCAAATCGCTCCTACTGCTGATCCAACAGCGCGTGGCGGCTTGCCACGCCGGCTATTTCAGTTGTTACTTCCGGCGGCTGAATCGTCAAGGCAAGCTCGTGACCGTCGGCAAACGGGTCTTTGATCCCAAAAAGGTTTATTAGCGGATGGAGATTCGGCCCTCGCGCGCGGAGTTCTTGAAGCTGGCTCGAAAGGGAAACGTCATCCCGGTGTACGGTGAGCTGCTGGCGGATTTGGAAACGCCGGTCAGCGCCTTTATGAAACTGGATGATGGCTCCTTCAGCTATCTCCTTGAGTCGGTTGAGGGCACAGAAAAGGTCGCCCGGTTTTCGTTTCTTGGCCGGCGCCCCAAATGGCTGATTACCAGCTCTGGCCGGCACATGGAGTTCTCCGAGTTTCACTACGGCCAAGCGCCGAAGGTGCGACGAGTGGAGACGAAGATGGATCCACTCCAGGAGATTGAGCGGTTCATGCGTCCATTTCGTGTGGTCGAGGTGCCTGGATTGCCGCGGTTTTGCGGCGGGCTGGTGGGCTATCTCGGGTACAACGTGGTGCGATTTCTCGAACGATTGCCGCCGCATCAGATCGATGATTTGCATGTGCCCGACCTCATGCTCATGCTGGCGGATACGATGGTCATCTTCGACCATGCCCAGCACAAGTTGTTGATCGTCGTGAATGCGATGACGACGGACCGCCCGGCCGCGCGAGCGTATCAGGAGGGGGTGAGGACTATTGAGGCGCTTGCGGCGCGCCTGCGCACGCCGCTGCCCACTCGCACGACACGGCCGAAGCGCTCCGCCCAGCGCGCAAGAACAATCACAACGAATGTGACGCGCCCAGAGTTTCTGCGGATGGTCGAGCGGGGCAAGGCCTCCATCCGGGCGGGGGATATCATTCAGGTCGTGCTCTCGCAGCGGTTTCAACGAGAACTCGCCTGCGCGCCGCTGGATATTTATCGGGCCTTGCGCTCGCTGAACCCCTCGCCCTACATGTTTTGTTTGCGGTTTGGGTCCATGAGTTTGGTCGGTGCCTCACCCGAAATGCTCGTGCGCTGCGAAGACGGGCACTTGGAGACGCGGCCCATCGCCGGGACAAGACCCCGGGGCAGGACGGCTCAAGAGGATGGACGGCTCGAGCGCCAGCTGCGGGCGAGCGTGAAGGAACGGGCCGAGCACCTCATGTTGGTAGACCTGGGCCGTAACGACCTAGGGCGGATCGCACAAACCGGCTCGGTCCGCACGCCGGAGCTGATGATGGTGGAACAATATTCGCATGTGCTGCATTTGGTCAGCAGCGTGACCGCGAAGCTACGGTCGGGCAAGAGCGCCTTCGATGTATTGCGCGCGACCTTTCCTGCCGGCACGGTGGCTGGGGCTCCTAAGGTGCGCGCCATGGAGATCATTGCCGAACTCGAGCGCCATGATCGCGGGCCGTATGCCGGGGCGGTGGGGTATGTGAGTTTTTCCGGCAACCTCGATACCTGCATTACGATTCGAACCGTCCTCATCAAAGGCCGCCGTGCGTACGTGCAGGCTGGGGCGGGCATTGTGGCCGACTCGCAGCCTGCGCGCGAGTACCAAGAAACGTGGAACAAAGCCCAAGGTATGCTCAAAGCGATCGAACTCGCCGAGGACAGTGAGTAAGTGAATAGGTGAGTAAGTGAGTGAGGAAAGAACATGATTCTCATGATTGATAATTACGACTCCTTCACCTACAACCTGGTGCAATACCTGGGTGAGTTGGGGGAGAAATTAGTGGTCAAGCGCAATGATGCCATCACGATTGCCGGGGTCAAACATCTCCGACCCAGCAGCATCGTCATTTCTCCCGGGCCAGGTCGTCCGGTTGATGCCGGCGTGTCCAATGAGCTCATCAAGACGTTCGCGGGTAAGGTTCCAATTCTCGGGGTGTGTCTTGGTCATCAGTGTATTGGCGAGGTGTTCGGGGGCGAGGTCGTACGCGCCGCGCGACCGATGCATGGGAAGACCTCTCGGATCTATCACGCGAAGGGCGGGCTCTTTGCAAAGCTCCCGAACCCCTTTGAGGCGACGCGCTACCATTCCCTCATCGTTAAACGAGCAACGCTGCCCAAGAGTCTGCAGGTAACAGCCTGGACGTCGGAGCAAGAGATCATGGGGCTGCAGCATCGCGAGTTTCCGGTCTATGGCGTGCAGTTTCATCCGGAGTCGATCCTCACCTCGGCCGGCAAGGACCTGCTGCGGAATTTCCTGAACCTTGCCCACGCCTTCCATAAGTGCCAGTTTCGTCGTCGATCGCGTGGATAATGGCTGCGCTGTCGTTTGATCGCCCGCTCTCTACTGAGCAGATGACGCGCGTCATGACGGGCATCATGCGCGGGGACTCCTCGCCTGAGGAGATTCGCGCCTTTCTCTCCACGCTCGCCGCGCGCGGGGAAACCGCTGAGGAAATTGCCGCCGGGGTGCAGGTCCTGCGCGAGCACGCGGTCACACTGCCGTTGTCGCGCGCCGAAGATCTCTGCGATACGTGCGGCACCGGCGGGGACGGGCAGGGGACCATCAACGTCTCGACCTTGGCAGCGCTGGTGGCCGCAGCCGCCGGCGTGCGGATTGCCAAGCATGGCAATCGTGCCGCCTCCAGTCGGTGCGGGAGTGCCGATCTGCTGGAGGCGCTCGGGGTCAATCTTCAAGCCACACCTACGCAGGTGGCGCGCTGCATTGACGAGATCGGGTTTGGGTTTTGCTTTGCGCCGGCATTTCATCCAGCCATGAAAATTGTAGCACCCATCCGCAAGGCCCTCGGCATTCGCACGATCTTCAATGTGATCGGCCCGCTGGCGAACCCTGCTCCGCTGAGCTTTCAACTGGTTGGGGTGTCGGAAGCCCGGTTGGGGCAGCCCATGGCCGAAGCGTTGGTGCGCTTAGGAATTCGTCACGGGCTGGTCGTCCATGGTCACGATGGCTTGGATGAAGTGACGACGACCGGTCCAACCGAGGGAGTTGAGGTGCGTCAAGGCCGCCTCGCCGCATGGCGCTGTGATCCGCAGGAGGTAGGAATACCGCACGCGCGGCTTGAAGATGTGCGGGGCGGGGATGCGACGACGAACGCCGGCATCGCTCGCAGCGTCCTGGCTGGTCAGGCCTCGGCGATGCGTGATATCATTATGCTGAATGCCGGCTGCGCGATCTACGCGGCGGACCGTGCCACGACGGTGGAAGAAGGCGTAGCACAAGCCCGCCAGGCGCTTGAGAGTGGGCGCGCCCTGCAGGTGCTTGAGCGCGTGAAGGAACTGACGCATGCTTGATGACATTGTGATGACCAAGCAGCAGGAGGTCGCAGAGGCCAAGGAGCGGATGCCGCTGGAGGATCTCAAAGCTCATCTGAGCGGCCACTTCACCGAGCGCAGTTTCCGCAAGGCTCTGAGCGCGCCAGGCACACTGGCCCTGATTGCGGAGCTCAAGCGCAAGTCTCCTTCTAAAGGCATGTTGCGCGAGCGGTTTGATCCGGTGAGCCTCGCGCAGACGATGCAAGACGCCGGTGCGGCCGCTCTTTCGGTTCTGACGGATGAGACCTATTTTGGGGGATCGCTTGAGTTTCTGCGTGATGTCAAGCAGTTCACCGAAATTCCTATTTTGCGCAAAGACTTTATCGTGGATCTCTACCAGGTCTATGAGTCGGCTGCGGCAGGCGCTGATGCCATTCTCTTGATCGTGAAAATTCTGACCGAAGAGGAGCTCGCCCAGTGCATGCAGGCGGCCGAGACCTTGGATCTCGAACCGCTGGTTGAGGTCCATTCGGCAGAAGAACTCAAGGTCGCCCTCAGCGTTGGGGCGCACGTCATCGGCATCAATCACCGGGACCTGAAGACCTTTGAGATGGATCCCCATGTCTCGGAGCAACTGGTCCCAAGAATTCCATCAGGCAAGTTGATTGTGGCCGAGAGCGGCATCCAGACCGCCCAGGACGTCAAACGCATGAAACAGCTCGGCGTCCATGGGGTGCTCGTAGGCGAAGCCCTGATGATTGCGCCGGATCCGGCAGCCAAAATCCGTGAGCTATTCCATGATCACCAATCGTAACATTCATCAGGTGATCCGCACGCTCACGCCGCTCATCCGGCAGTGGGAAGAGCCCATCGTGGGGCGCTACAGGCGTGATCCGTTTACCACGCTGATCAGCTGTCTGCTGAGCCTGCGCACCAAAGACGCCACCACGCGGGACGCGTCGCAGCGTCTGTTTCGGTTGGCCCGCACGCCCGCAGGCATCCTGAAATTATCACGCGCGACGATCGAGCGCGCCATCTATCCTGTCGGCTTTTATCGAACCAAGGCGCGCACGCTCCATGAGGTTTGCCGTGCGCTCCGTGATCGCTATCAGGGCAAGGTGCCAGGGGATCTGGATGAGCTCCTGAGCATGAAGGGGGTCGGACGAAAAACCGCCAATCTCGTGATTACGCTGGCCTTCAAGCAGGATGGGATCTGCGTGGACACGCATGTGCATCGCATCAGTAATCGCTGGGGCTATGTGAAGACGGCGACGCCTGAGCAAACCGAGATGGCCCTCCGCAAGAAGCTGCCGCGCCGCTATTGGCAGATCTACAATGATCTGCTCGTGACGTTCGGGCAGAATCTTTGCCACCCGACGTCCCCCTGGTGCAGCCGGTGCCCGCTTGCGCGCCAGTGTGCACAAGTCGGCGTGCGGCATTCACGCTAACTGGTCCCATGAACCTGGAGGATTCTTGATGGCGAGCGTATCACTGGCACAGCAGCGTCTGGCGGCGTGGGCAATCGATTTCCTCTTAGTGCTGGGACTCGGCGTGCTCTTGAGTGGGTTGGGCTGGATCGCCAGCACCGCCTATTGGTTATGCCGCGATGGCTTATTTGAAGGGCAGAGCGTGGGCAAACGCGTGATGAAGCTGCGGGTCGTGGTGCTACCGGATCAGACGCGCTGCACCTATCGGACGTCCATTATCCGCAATCTCCTGTGGGTCGTGCCACTGATCAATCTGGTGGCAGGACTGGCCGGGCTCTACTTGCTCTTCAGCGATCCGGCCGGGCGCCACTGGGGCGATCGTCTGGCCGACACCCGTGTGGTGAACACGTAGCGCCGCCCGGCTGACCGCCGAGAAACCCTCTTACGTCGTGGGGTGTTATGATAAGATGCCTAAAGACATGAGTGCCGCACTGACGGTTCGTGATTTGCCGCCTTCTGAGCGGCCGCGGGAGCGGCTGAGCCGCTTAGGAGCCGAAGCGCTCTCAGAGCAAGAGCTGCTCGCCTGCATTCTCGGGCGAGGGGTGAGCGGTGAATCGGTTCTGGTGAGCGCCCAGCGCCTACTGGCACGTTTTGGTACGCTTCGGGGCATCGCAGAAGCCTCGGTTGAGCAGCTCTCAGAGGTCCATGGCATTGGAGTCGCCAAGGCGATTCAGCTCAAAGCGGCCGTTGAGCTGGCCAGGCGTCTGGCCGTCTCTCCCAACGGCCACCATCAGGTCGTCGATACGGAGCAGACTGCGGTGGCGCTGATGCGGCCGCATCTGATCGATAAACAGAAAGAGCATTTTATTGCGCTGTTGCTGGACAATCGCCACCGTCTGATTCGGTTATGCCCGATCGCAGTCGGGAGCCTTTCGGCCACACTGGTTCATCCGCGCGAGCTCTTTAAGGAAGCCATTGCCGCCTCAGCGGCCGCGCTCATTGTGGCGCATAACCACCCCTCCGGGGATCCACAGCCCTCGGCGCATGACGCGCAACTGACTGCACGATTGGTGGACGCCGGTGTACTCCTGGGGATTGAGGTGTTGGATCATCTGATTATCGCCGCAGAGGGTTGCGTGAGTCTGCGGGCAATAGGTCTGATGGGCACGTCCCAAGGGAAACGACGCAGCCGCTTCAAAGGGAGGGATTGATGAGGAACGTGGGACTGGCTCTGCTGCTCGCAGGAAGCCTCAGTCAAGCGGCCGGATGGGCAGCCGCTGAACCAACGGCGCAGGGGCAGGATCGGGTGGATGCGCTGATGACGCGGCACAATCTGCATCCAGCGTTTGACAAGCTGGGCCGCGGGGTCAGCAATGTCTTCTTCGGCTGGGCGGAGATTCCCCTGAATATCCACAAGCGCTATACCGAATCTGACACCGGAGCCAGTTATCTTACGGGCGCGGTGCACGGCGTCTTCAAGGGGCTCGTGCGCACCGGCGTCGGTCTGTATGAGACGGTCACGTTCTGGTTTCCCTACCCTGAGGACTTCCGTCCCGTGCTTCCAACCCTCGACTACTTCAAGCGGTCTCCGAAACGCGAACGCCTCCCCCTCGAATAACTGCGGTGATCGTTCATCATTGATCATCAATCCAGCGCATGAAACATGTGTTGATTGTGGGTCGTCCGGGCATTGGGAAGACGACCCTTCTGAAGCGATTGGTCCAGCGCGTGCATCAGTGCGCCATCGATGGGTTTCTCACCGAAGAGTGTCGAGAACGGGAGCAGCGGGTGGGATTTTGGCTCAGTCCGCTCGATGGTCGGCAAGTGTTACTCGCGCATCGACGTTTGGAGCATGGCGTGCGCGTCGGACCCTATAAGGTGAATATCGAGGTGCTGGAGCACGTGGCTGTGCCGGTGATCCAGCGCGCGCTCCAGCACGCGTTTGTGCTGTTCTTAGATGAGTTAGGCCGCATGGAGCTCTGTTCGCCGAAATTTGAGTCTGCCGTTCAGACGGCGTTTGACCGAGGACCCTCCATTGTGGCAACGGCAGGGATTCAGCCGCTGC
>CAYNXT010000004.1:0-475 GCA_964401235.1 uncultured Planctomycetales bacterium | reverse complement strand
CCGCTGCCGTTTCTCAATGCGCTCAAGCGCCGCAAAGATGTGGAGCTCATCCCGCTTTCAGCGACCAATCGCGAGGTCGTCGAAGAAGAGCTCGGTGCGCGCTTACAAGCCTTGTGCGATGAGGATGAGGCTGTGCGCGCACTGCAGCGTCAAGCCAACCGCATTTGTGAGATGATCGTGTCCGAAGACACCGCGCCCATTGATATCGAGATCGCCCAAGCGGCCTTGCGCGAAGCGGTCGCCAACACCTTTCCGGATAAGCAAGCCCTCTACCAGCTCCTCTATGAAAGCCGTTTCCGACGCCTCTGGCAACAGTTCCGTCATACCTGATGAGTGCATTTTGGTGGGCGCTGCTGACCGCGTGCATCTGGGGCGTTGTGCCGCTCATGGAAAAAATCGGGTTGGGTAGCAGCAGTCCATTCGTGGGCGTGATGATGCGCAGCTCGCGATCGAGGATTTCGATGAGCCGATCGAA
>CAYNXT010000003.1:0-32562 GCA_964401235.1 uncultured Planctomycetales bacterium | reverse complement strand
AGGCCAAGAGCATCTTCAGTTCATCCACTCGCTGCACGTCGAAGGGATCGTTCATGGCCAGGTGCAGGGTATGATCGGTGAGCCGAATCGGCACCACGTGATACTGTTTCGCCACCGCCGGCGGCACTCGGCGCAGCGCCTCCGCATCCGCTTCAAATACGACCAAATCCACCGTTTCAATCCCCATCGCAGCGTAGAAACAGGTGCTAAAATCAAAGGGTTTGGTGAGATAGTTGCTCGCACCGCGGTGGAGCGCTTCCTGAATGGTCTCCTGATCTGAGAGGCTGCTAATAATAATCACGCGCTGATGGGGAAACTTGGCTTTAATCTGGGAGAGAACATCCAAGCCCGAGCCGTCTTGCAGCCGTAAGTCCAGCAACACCGCATCGGCCGGATGGCCGGGGAGCTGCTCGAGTGCTAATTTGCCGGTCGACGCCACGACGACATGAAAGCCTTTTTCTTCAAAAAAAGCCTTCAGCGCTAAGCAAATCTTCGGTTCGTCATCTACGACAAGCAGTTCACGCGGCATTTAGCACCTAATCAGAGCATACCTGATCTTTATGCCGTCTTACCAGGTTCCTAAGGAAATTTATGAAGAGTTTCGAACCGTCTGGCCGATTGCGGCAGGACTCTCAATCATGGTCACACCGGCAGCGCGCAGCGCGTTGATTTTTTCTGTTGCGGTCCCTTTGCCTCCGGCGATAATCGCCCCCGCATGCCCCATGCGCTTTTCCTTCGGCGCCATTTTTCCGGCGATGAAGGCAAAGACGGGTTTGCGTACCTTCGCTTTGATGAAGGCGGCGGCTTCTTCTTCTTCGGTCCCCCCAATCTCACCGATGAGCACAATGGCGTCGGTTTGAGGATCGGCCTCAAAGAGTGCGAGCAGATTCGTGAAGCCCGACCCGATCACAGGATCGCCGCCAATTCCAACGCAGGTGGATTGCCCCAGCCCTACCTGGGTGAGTTGATACACCGCATCGTAGGTGAGGGTGCCGCTACGGGAGATCACGCCGATGCCGCCCGGCTTATGGATGTCCCCTGGCATGATCCCGAGCTTGCAGGCGCCAGGCGTAATGAGTCCTGGGCAGTTGGGACCGATCAGTCGGATGGTTGTCCCGCGCAAGCGGCGTTTGATCCGCACCATGTCGAGCGTGGGAATCCCTTCGGTGATCACAACAACCAAAGGAATCTTGGCTTCAAGGGCTTCCATGATGGCAGCGTAGGCAAACTTGGCCGGAACAAACATGACGGTCGCATTCGCTCGAGTAGCCTGCACCGCTTCATGCACGCTATTGAACACCGGCACGCCGTGCACCTGCGAGCCGCCTTTGCCAGGCGTGACTCCACCAACAACCTGCGTGTGATACTCCAGCATCTTCTCGGTGTGAAACGCTCCAGCCTGGCCCGTGATGCCCTGCACCAACACGCGGGTGTCTTTTCCGATCAGCACGCTCATCGTGCCAACTCCACCGCCTTGCGGGCGGCGGCCTCAAGCTCATCCACGCTGATTAAGTTGAGCCGTTTGGCCTGGGTGAGCAGTCGACGCCCTTCCTCGACATTCGTGCCCTGCAGCCGCACGACAATAGGAACCTTGACCTCCAGTTGCTGTGTCGCGTTGAGCAGTCCCTGGGCGATCCAATCGCAGCGCATGATGCCGCCAAAAATATTGACGAGGACCGCCTTGACGCGCGGATCGGCCAGAATAATGGCAAAGGCGTTCGTCACCTGGTCCACATTCGCGCCGCCACCGACGTCTAAAAAGTTGGCCGGAGTCCCGCCAACGAGCGTGATGATATCGTTCGTCGCCATCGCCAACCCTGCCCCATTGACCAGGCATCCGATGTTGCCACTGAGCCCCACATAGGAAATCCCGATGCGAGCGGCCTTGAGCTCAAGCGGATGCTCCTGGCTCTCATCCCGCAACTCCGCCAGATCCGGATGACGAAATAGGGCGTTGTCATCCAGCGTCATTTTCGCATCGAGTGCCAAGAGCCGCTCATCGGTCGTCATCACCAGGGGGTTGATTTCGATCAGCGAGGCATCGTGCGACTCAAACGCGATCCAGAGCGCGCTCACGATCCTCGCGCACATCGCCGCATGAGCCTCTGCGCACCCCAGGCGATCGGCGATCCGGGCGAGTTGGGCTGCGGATAACCCTTCCTCGACGTCAAAGGCTTCTCGAGCAATGGCATCGGGCTCACTCGCCGCCACCTCTTCAATATCCATGCCGCCGCGCGAGCTGGCCAAAACTATAGGCTGCGAGTGAAACCGGTCGATGGTCAGCGCCAGGTACAGCTCGCGCGCGACATCAATGCGCTCATCAAGCAACACCGCAGACACCGGCAGCCCTTCAGGCCCGGTCTGCTGAGTCACCAGCCGGCGCCCCAGCAACGCCGCCGCGTACTGAAAAGCCTCTTGCGAGCTGCGCGCCACGAGAATGCCTCCGGCTTTCCCTCGCCCGCCGGCATGAAGTTGGGCTTTGACGTTACACTCACGCTTGAGGGTTTCGTACGCGGTGGCAGCTTCTTGGGGGGTTTTGGCAACGACGCCTCTAGGCACAGGAATGCCGAGGGGGGACAGGAGCCGCTTCGCTTGGTATTCGTGGAGTTTCATCTGCCAGGCTGCAAGCTGCAAGCTGCAAGCTGCAGCAAGACGGTTGCAGCCTGAAGCCTGTAGCTTGAAGCTAACCTCATGCCGTTAAGGTGAGGCTGGGGTGCGTTGTTCAATCGGAACGAAGCGCAAGTTACGGGGACCGGTGTAGAGCGCTAGCGGACGAATGAGTCGATTGTTGGATGCTTGCTCAATCACGTGTGCTGACCAGCCGGCGATGCGCGCGCAGGCGAACATGGTCGTAAAGAGCTCCGTCGGAATGCCGAGGTGGTGCAGCAGTGAGGCGGAGTAAAAGTCCACGTTGATGTAGAGCTGCTTGGCCTGCCACACCGCCTCCTGCAGCCGTTCGGAGATGGTAAACCACTTCAGATCCCCGGAGCGCTTCCCAAGTTGCTGCGCAAAGGCCTTGAGATGCTTGGCACGAGGATCGGGGCCTTTATAGACGCGATGGCCGAACCCCATGAACCGCTTGTGATCCGCCAGCGTCTTTTGCACGTAGGAAGCGACGCCTTCGACGCTGCCAATCTCCATGAGCATCTCCATGGCTTTGCGATTCGCCGCCCCGTGCAGCGGACCGCGCAACGACCCAATGGCCGCGACGATCGCTGAGTAGTAGTCCGACTGCGTAGAGATCACAGTCCGGGCGGTGAACGTCGACGCATTAAACCCATGATCCGCTAACAAGATAAAGTAGGCATCGAGGGCATTGGCTTCAACCGGGTCTGGCTCTCGTCCATGCAAGAGGTAGAGGAAGTTGCCGGCGTGGCTTAAGCCAGGTTGGGGGACGAGTAGCGGCTGTCCTTTGCGCAGACGTGCGATGCCAGCGACGATGGTGCTAGTCTTCGCAATCGCCCGAACTGCCTCGTGCTGAATCACCTCAATCGATCCCTGCTCCGCCTCGGCATCGTAGAGGCCCAACACAGACATTACGGTCCGCAACGTGGCCATCGGTCCACCTTGGCGCGGCAGACTCTCCAGAATCGCCTGTTCTTTGGGCTCAAGCGCGCGGCTGGTTTCAAGCTGCGCGGTCCACGGTGCCAATTGCGCTTGAGTCGGGAGGGTGCCGTAGAGCAGCAGGTAGCTGACTTCTTCGTACGTGGCCTTTCCGATCAGCTCATCCAGGTGGTAGCCTCGGTAAATCAGTTGGCAGTGTTGTCCATCCACCTCGGAAATGCGCGTCTCATCTGCAATCACCCCATCGAGCCCTTTGGAAATCTGCGAGGGCATGGTCTGAGCCTTCTCCGTCATCGCGCTTTGAGCATCTCTCCGACTTGGCGCGCCGAGGCGGTGAGGGCGGCTTGTTCTTCGGGGGTCAACGGTATCTCAACCACCCGTTCAATCCCGGCCGACCCTAACTGGGCCGGGACGCCGATACACACGTCCTGCAATCCGTACTCCCCTTCAAGCCACGCGCACACTGGTAAGACCGCATGCGTATCGCGCAAGATCGCTCCAGCCATTTCCACCGCACCGCTTGCCGGCGCGTAGAACGCGCTGCCCTGCTTGAGTAATGCGACGATTTCAGCTCCACCGTCTTTGGTCCGCTGGAGGAGCTGGTCGATCTCCTTCGGCGGCAGTCGCTTGGCGATGGGTTCTCCGTTGACGGTGATGGAGTTTTTCAGCGGAACCATCAGATCCCCGTGCGAGCCGAGCACCATCGCCTGCACGGACTGAGGCGGCACTTGTAACCGCTCAGCGATGAACGCGCGCAACCGCGCGCTATCCAGCACGCCGGCCATCCCCATCACGCGAGCCCGAGGAAATCCGCTGCGCTGTAGAGCGAGGCCGACCATCACATCGAGCGGATTCGTGACAATGATGAGGACGGCCTGGGGGACTACCCGTGCAGCCTGTTCGACAATCGGTCCGACAATGTTGGCATTGGCTTGCAAGAGCTCATCGCGGGACATGCCGGGTTTTCGTGCCAGCCCGGCGGTGATGATCACAAGCTGGCTCTCGGCCATGGCGTTAAAATCGGTCGTGCCATGCACCCGTCCTTGAAAGCCTTCCAGGGGAGACGATTGCATCATATCCAAGGCCTTCCCCTGGGCGAGCCCCTCAACAATATCAATGAGCGTCACGTGGGCGAGATGTTTCAGGGCGATCAGATGCGCGGTGGTAGCCCCCACGTAACCGGCACCCACGACGCACACGTTTGGAAGAGTCATCAACGGAAGGAAAAACTTAGCGGAGTAACCGAAGCCCGATCCCGATCAGTCCCAGTCCTGCAACGCTCCATCCGATCCCAACAGCCAATGCGCGCAGGCCCTGCATACCCACCGCCACGCGAGAGAACCCATCCATGAACCACGTCTCCCATCCGTCATCGACCCGATGAGACATCGCGGTGGTTCGTTCAAAGGTCCGTTGCGCGCTCCGAAATCGCAGCCCACACACCAGACCCCCAATGAGCAAGGCCACAATACCTGTGGCACACACCAACCCACTCACAACCCATACGGACATTGCGAGTTCAGTGTATCATAGGTCGATACGCCTGGCTACGTTTTCTGGGCAACTCAGCTACGCTCAAGCGATGCGAGACAGTGTGACCCGACTCAGCAGACGCTGGACATCGGCTCGATGGCACAATTCAGTCCCTGGCGTCATGGCGGTGGCGGCTCCGCAGGCGATCCCCAGTCGAAACGCTTCGAGCATCGACTGACGCTTCACCCACCCCACCACAAATCCGCCAACCAAGGAATCTCCGGCCCCGACGGTAGAATCGACCCGCACCTGAGGCGGCCGGCCATACCACACCCCCTCATACAGAGCCGAAGCCATCAACGCGCCCTCTTTTCCCAGTGAGAGGATGACCATCGTGCTTAGAGGGCGCAGCGCGATGACCGCTTTGCTCGCTTGCGCAAGTGTCTTGATGGACCGTCCCAGAAGCTCTTGCGCCTCATCACGATTGGGTTTCATCAGCCACGGGCGCGCGCGCACCCCTTGGCGCAACGCGGCACCCGACGCATCCAAAACCGTGGGGATATTGCGACGACGGGATGCGTCAATCCACCGCTGATACACTACCGTCGGCACTCCTGGAGGAAGGCTCCCGGAGAGCACCACGCACGCAGGTCGTGGTCGAGAGGCCAAGACTCGCGTTGCTACGGTCTGCAGATAGGCCCGGGAAACCCACGGGCCGGCGGTGTTGATTTCGGTGAGGGCGCGGGGCGCTCGAGTGCGAATTTTGTAGTTGTTGCGCGTCGAACCCTCTACCGCAACAAAATCATGTCGGATGCCAAGCTGATCCAAGCGATGGCGCAGGATCGCTCCATCCTCTCCACCTGCGAGTCCGAACGCGCAGGTGCGTCCTCCAAGCTCATGCACGACCCGCGAGACATTGATACCCTTGCCGCCTGGATAGCGCGCAAAGCTCCCGGCTCGATTGAGCGTGCCCACCCGCAAGGCCGGCAGCTCCATCCATTCATCGAGCGACGGGTTCAGAGTCACGGTAGCAATCATCCCACGCCCTGCCTTGGCCAACACCTGGTTGGCCGCGCAACCGCCTGTGACATCCGACGTGGCGCGGTTGCGCCAGCCGAAGGCTTAGAGGCAGGGCGTGGGATCATCCCGCTCGTCTCTTCGCCAGCACTCGTTCATAGACGCGTTCGTACTCGAGGGCGGAGCGGGACCAGGAAAAGTCTTGCTGCATGCCGGCGCGCATCAAGCGCTTCCATGCTTCGCGATCGCGAAACATGTTCACCGCCCGCGTGACTGCTTCAACCAAGGCCGAAGCAGAATACTCTTCGAACATAAACCCTGTGGTCTCATTGACCGTATCGGCTAACCCGCCGACGCGACGCACAATCGGCACGGTGCCATAGCGCATGCTATACATTTGATTCAGACCGCACGGCTCAAAGCGCGACGGCATGAGAAACGCATCCGCCCCGGCCTCGATTTGGTGGGCGAGCGCATGATCAAAGGTGAAGTTGCATGCGAGCTGCTCAGGAAATTGAGCGACATACTTCGCCAACAACTGGTGATATTTCGGATCTCCGGTTCCCACCAGCACGATTTGTATCGGCAGCTTCATGAGCCGCTCCAGCGCCTCCGCGAAGATATCGATTCCCTTTTGCTCCGCCAGCCGCTGGATCATGCCAATGAGCAAGTCCGATCGTTGAGGGAGTCGCTGTGATTGCTGTAGTGCGGCCTTGCACTGCGTTTTGCCGGCGAGCCGCCCAGCCGTATACGTGGCGGAGAGATGCGAATCGATCTGCGGATGCCACACCTCCACATCAATACCGTTGAGAATGCCCATCAGGTCGCTTTGGCGATTCTTCAGCACTCCATCCAAGCCGCACCCAAACTCACGCGTTTGAATCTCCTGGGCATAGGTGGGGCTGACGGTCGTGAGCGCGTCAGCCGACACCAATCCCCCTTTCAAACAGCTCACCTTCCCATGAAATTCAAGTCGATCAAGAGCAAACGCGTCCGAGGGCAGCCCGGTTAGCTCCCACTGGTCCTTTGGAAACAGTCCTTGATACGCCAGGTTGTGGATGGTGAAGACGGTGCCAACGGAGGCCAACGCCGGCTCACGCCCCAAGGCACCCCAGGCAAGATGAGCGCTGGCTAAGGCGGTCTGCCAATCATGGCAATGCACGATGTCGGGCCGCCAGTCCAGAAGCGGGAGGAGCCGAAGCGCGGCTTGTGAAAAAAAGCTAAAGCGCGCCAGGTTATCCGGATGATCCTTCCCCTGCTCCTGGTAGAGCCCGTCTCGATCAAAGAATGGAGCCTGTTCGATGAAGTACGTTCGCACCCGGCTCTTCGGAAACTCGGCCTCCCAGACACGGCCTTGAAGCGCCTGAGATCCCATCACCACGGAGACGCGCAGCGCTGTCGGTGTTACACCGAGTGCGCGCCGATTCACTTCGCGATACAGCGGCATGACCAGGCGCACGTCATGGCCGCGCGCCGCCAGCGCCTTGGGGAGTGCTGCGGCGACATCTGCAAGGCCGCCGGTTTTGGCAAAGGGTTCAACCTCAGACGCGATGCAGAAAATCTTCATGGTAGGTCGGTTGGCCCGTTGAGCCCGTTGGCCGGTTAGCCGGTTATATGCCCTGAACGGGTAAACGGGCTAACAGGTTAACGGGCTAACGGGAGGCATACACGCGATAATCGAGGAACGGAAACAGGTTGTCCTTCGATTCCACCTCGCTCAGGCGAGCCTCTTCAATGCGGTTCTGGCGAACCGAGTCGTAGAGATAGCTAAAACGGCTCAGGTGATCATGCAACCGACGGTAGGCATAGGCGGTATGGGTTTGCGTTTTAAGAATGAACGCCCAATCCGATGACTGAGCAAGGACGAGCTCGCGCGCCATTTGATTGAGCGCTCGATGGCGAAGCGGATCTGGGTCACGATGGGTATTGGCGGCTTCTGTCATCCGTTCGGCCATCTTGTGTAGGTGGCGGTAGATCCAGTCATTGGTTCCGTTGAGCCATACGTCGTTATAGCCGCCGTTACCCCACGTAGACATGCAGGGCTGCAAGACTTGGTTGGTCGAATAGGTCTGAAAATAGTCCGAAGGAGCGATCAAGTCAAACGTCTGTTGATCGGTATGCGCCTTACGAAAGAAATACTCCAGCCAATCCGGCCCTTCAAACCACCAGTGGCCGAAGAGCTCCGCATCATACGGACTGATAATGATCGGCGCGCGGTCCATCACAGAGCCTAGATACCGAATCTGCTGCTCACGATTGAATATAAAGTTTCCAGCATGCTCAGCGGCCTTTTCTAAGGCTCGATCCGGATCATAAGGTTGTTTGTCATTGGTCTTGCCGGTGATCCGGTAGTATTTAATTCCGGTATTGAGGCGCGAACCATCTCCGTTGAGATAGGGCCGCACATAGTCGTACTCCAAGTCATGCCCGATATCCCGATAGAACTCGCGATAGTCAAAGTCGCCGGGGTAGCCTTCCTCGGCACTCCACACGCTCTTGGACGATTCCAGATCACGTCCGAACGCCGCGACCCCGCTGGGGCACATCGCCGGCGCATACGTGCCGTACTTCGGCCGGGGTGAGCCAAACAACACCCCGTGCGCATCGGTGAGAAAATAGCGAATGCCTTGCTCCCGAAGAAATTCATCATGCCCGGGGTGGTAGCCACATTCCGGCAGCCAAAACCCCACCGGTCCCCTCCCAAAGGCCTGTTCAAAGGCTTGGGCGCCAATGCGAATTTGCGCTCGAACCGCAGACGGGTGCAGATCCATCAGCGGTAAGAATCCATGTGTCGCGCATGAGGCGATTGCTTCGATATCCCCGCGCTCACTGAACTCGCGAAACGGTTGAATGAGGTTGCGCCGATACTGCTCGACATACCGCCAACGTGCGCTCGTAAAGCGGTGATGATAAAAGAGAGCCAGACGATGGAAGGGAGGCATCCAGCGCGTGCGCTCGATCTCCTTGGCCGAGAGCTCAATGAGCTGGTCGAGATGCCGGACATACCGCTGTTGCAGCAGCGGATCTGCCAGCATGGCCAGCAGCGTCGGCGTAAACGACATGGTCAGACGAAACGGGATGCGGTCGTTCGCCAATCGCTCAAAGCGCTCGAGCAGCGGCAGGTAGGTCTCGGTGATCGCTTCAAAGAGCCAGCGCTCCTCTAAAAACTCTTCATGCTCGGGATGGCGCACAAATGGCAGATGCGTGTGCAAGATGATCGCCAAAAACCCTTGGCGGCTCATCAGGAAGTCCCTCGTAACTTCTTGACATTGGCCTGCACGGCCGATGGGGGCGTTGGACTCTTCGCCCAACTCAGGCTCACGATCGGTGTGGCACTGCGCAGATGGCGACCATCCGGAGAGATCACCTCAATGTTGATGGTCTGTGAGCCCTCGGGAAGTGCCAAGCGGAGGCTGAACGTCCCGTCTTTTCGCACGACTACCTGCTGACCCTGAATCTTCACGGTTGCTTGAGGCTCTGTCGCCCCCTGGATCACCAGATCGGCTTCCAGCCGGTACCAAAACCCGCGCACCACCGGCTGCCGAGTCGCGCCGGCCAACGACGGCGCCCATGCGCCGGAAAACAGTTGTTGGGGCAACAGCGAGGCCCGCCCCGACACACTAGAGCCCATGCCGATGCCGCTGGTTCCAAGAAGTTTCATGAACAGTTCATTCGTCGTCATCCAGGCCTCATCCAAGACCTCCGACGGACCAGCCCGCGGCGTGCGAACCCGGTTGGACCGAACCAGCAGGATGAAACGTCCTGTATTGGTGAGAATGCCCAGATCCACGACAAAATCACTATGAGGGGCATTGGTGTTGATGTACCAGTTTGTCGCCAATCCTGAGAGGCTGATATCAAACACGCGCAGGGGGTTTTGAGCGGGAAAATCAATCCCGGTGACGTCGTAGACACGCAGCACAGTTTGCAGTCCGGCCACTTCATGCGGAAGGAGCTGCGCCCTGGCCGCGCGTTCTGTGCCTGGCTGGATCTCCCAATACGCAAAGATCCACCAGGGATCCTTCACCATCACCACGATGCGGTCATCCCCATAGTCGGTGGGAATGGAAAATTGCTCTTCGATTGCTGCCGGCCGAGGCTCAGCCGTCGTCGAGGCGCGTTCGCTCACCATCGACACGGGAGCTGGCGTTGAAGGCCCACGCGCTACGGCAGCAGAAGGTGGGGGAACCACTGTACGCTTCGCAACCGAGGGTTTTGGACGTGTGGCTGCGGGACGTTGAACCGATCGACGCGTAGGCCCTCGTGCCGGCTTCCGTACGACCGAGACGCGCTTAATCGGTCGAAGTTTTTGAGAGGAACGCTGTGGCGGTTCCTTAGCACTCACCGACTGGTGAGGGAGTGGTGGCTTGCGGCGCTGGGCTGACATGCGCACGGTTTTCGCCACCGAGCGCGCAGTGGACTTCAGTTTTGACACAAACGATTCGCGTGGTGGCCGACTGGCGGCTGGTCGTGTTGGTGATTTCGCCGCGGACTTGCGTGGCATGCGGGGCGCCTCCGACGGGTGTATTATACCGCTGAGCGTCGATGCCGCAAAGAAAAACCCGTCATCATGACGTTCCTTTCCAGCCGTACCGGAAAAGGCTCAGGAGCGAGTGGCGAAATGCTGGGCTGAGCAGATAGCCGGCAGCAATTGCGAGATAGCCATACCCTAACCACATGCGAACCTCAGGGGTAGGAAACACAAACTGCAGCACAAACAGACCAAACAAGAGGAGCGCTTCCCACAATCCGAAGGATAAATTGGCCAAAATGACCAGGGCGAGCAAGGATTGCGCTGCGGTCAGAAACAACTCTTCGACTTGTCGCGCATCCAGCGGCATGGCTTGGATGTGCGACCCGGAAATTGAATACACCAACGGAAGCATCCCCACGAGCAGCGTCCATTGATTCACTTTCGATGAAATGAGCGTCCCCAGACCTGCGGTCGGATTATGACGCAGGGCAAAGATAATGGCCACAATAAACTCCGGGGCCTCGGACGCAAGCGGGGCTACCCATTGGATCAACACAAACTCCTCAATCCCTAAGCGCCGGGCATTGTGAAGGAGGCCGTTGGCAAACGGTTCGGCGGCAAGAAAGATCGCGTACGCCGGCACGAGAAATAGACCCACGGTCGCCACTCTGCGCCAGACGCGCGGCAAATAGGCAATACGCTCTGGCGGTCCGGCAAGTCCAGGCTCCCCCACATGGCCTTGGCTGGCGCGTCGAATGTAGAAGATGAACAGCCCGATGAAGACGACGGTATCAATGAGGGAAAGCGTGCGTTTGAAGGGCAAGGTAAACGCGTAACAGGTCGCAAGAAACAGGGTCATGATTTCCAAGCGCTGCTCAGGCTTGATCTGAATGGTCTTTGCGCGGTAACTGATCCACGCCGCCAACAAGACCGCAGACCACCCCATGCCAATGAGGAGACGATTCGCGCCCGTCATATTGGCCGCTGCGTACGCGATATACGAGGGATCTTTGGCCGCGGTCCACGCCAGGTACATATCCACCGCATACTCGGGCAGCACCGCCACCAGAGCGAGAAAGGCTAAGGCCAGTGCCTGAGAAATCTCAAGCTGGGCGAGTTCAGCGCCCCATAACAAGAGGGTGGCAGCTCCGAAAATCGCTAGACCAGGCAGAATAGTTTCCGCAACCAGGCCTAGCTGGGCATGGGCACATGCATGAATCACGATCCATTGCCCGACCAGGGCGAGGGCTCCGCCTAAGAGCAGATAGTCCCGAACAAACGCGAGTGGAGAAGAACGAGGAGCGTGGTTCAGGAAACCACGTCTCCGATGACCGATTCTACCTTAATACCCTTCTTCTCAAGGAACACCACCGCCTTCTTGAGCCCATCCTCAGAGCCTTCGAGCTCCAGCGTCACTTCACCGACCTGCTCCGTGACTTTGGCTCGACGGATGTTGGGGATGACCTCATACTCTTTCGCCATCATGTAGATCACCGGCTCTTTGATAAGATGCTGTGGAAAAATCAACGTGACCTGCTTGCGTGCCATGTGGCCTCCTCTGACTCCTCACGACAATGACCCATGTCTCCCATCTGTAACTCTCGAATCGACGGCGCGTCTCCGCACACCGCGCAACTCACATCGCGCCTCAATGCCACCTCACGAAATCGGCTGGTATGCCCTTCAAAGATGAGCAGACGATTCGTCAACGGTTGTCCAATCCCCAACAGCAATCGTAAGGTTTCATGCGCCATGAGCGAGCCGAGCACCCCCACCGCTGACCCCAGCACCCCGGCCTCTTGGCAACTCGGAATCGCCTCAGGTGCCGGGGGCTCAGGAAACACGCAGCGTAGACAGGCCGTCTTTCGCGGCAGGATCGTCAGGACCTGCCCCTGCAGGTGCACGACGCCCCCATGTACCAACGGCTTGTTCAGCAAGACGCATGCGTCATTCACCAGATACCGTGTCGGAAAGTTATCCGACCCGTCTAACACCACCTCGTAGTCCTGCAAGAGGGCTAAGGCGTTGACCGCGCTCAGGTGCTCCTGGATCGCCTCCACGCGCACATCCGGATTCAATGCGATCAAGTGCTCGCGGGCCGACTCGCTCTTTGGACGCCCGAGTGATGCCGTGTCATGAAGGATTTGGCGGTGCAAGTTGCTGGGCTCAACTGTCTCTCGATCCACCAGGCCAAGCCGACCGACGCCAGCGGCGGCCAGATACAGCGCCGCAGGAGAACCGAGCCCTCCAGCGCCAATCAAGAGGACGGAAGCCTCACGCAGCCGCTCCTGCCCCTTCACGCCAACCTCAGGCAAGATCAATTGCCGACTATAGCGTGCAATTTGGTCCTTCGTCAGACTCATCCTTGCCTGTCCCTCCGGTGCCAGCTACCGCGGTAGCTGGCACCGATTCGATTTCACGAGGCGCCGCCGGCGATTGCAGGAATAATGGAGACTTCATCACCATCCTTTACGGCGGTCTGATCACCTTGCAAAAATCGGATGTCTTCCTCATTCACGAACACATTCACAAACCGGCGCAGTTTGCCTGACTCATCGCAGATGCGCTCCTTGATCCCGGGATAGCGCCGCTCCAAATCCGCCAGTAAATCGGTGACATTCTGGCCGTCGCACGAGACCTCGCCTTGGCCGTTGGTCAACCGCTGGAGTGGAGTAGGAATTCGAACTGTCACCGCCATGATCGCCTCCTGTTTAGCGTGTGGGGAGCTTTGCAATCTGTCCAGAGAGACTGGATTCAAACGAGGCCAGGCTCGGCTTAATCCGCACCGCCTGCCCCAACTGGTTGAGCAGCGGCTCTTGGGTCTTCAGGCCGTTGCCGGTGATACAGATCACGATAGATTCATTGCGCGGAATAACGCCCTGCTCAATCAGCTTCTTCGCAGCCGCCACCGTGACCCCGCCGGCCGTTTCCGTAAACACCCCTTCGGTCTGCGCGAGGAGCTTCATCGCGTCGATGATCTCATCATCGCTCGTTGATTCGGCCCATCCGCCGGATTCCAGCACCGTTTTTGTGGCGTAAAATCCATCGGCGGGATTCCCGATAGCGAGTGACTTGGCAATCGTGTTCGGTTTGACTGGCTTGACGATATCGGCGCGTGCTTTAATCGTATTGACGATCGGCGCGCAGCCGGTCGCTTGGGCCGCATACAGCTTGGTCTTCGGTGTCTCGGCAAGTAATCCTAGGAGGTTGAGCTCTTTCATCGACTTGGCGATTTTCGTAATCAGCGAGCCCCCGGCGGCCGGGATGACGATGTGCTCTGGTGCGCGCCAACCCAACTGCTCCACGATCTCATAGCCATAGGTCTTCGACCCCTCGGCGTAGTATGGACGGATGTTGATGTTCACAAAGGCCCACGGGTATTTGGCGCCGATCTCCGCACAGAGCCGGTTGACTTCATCGTAGGTTCCCTCAACGGCTACTAGCGTCGGCTGATAGATGAGCGAGGCGACGATCTTTCCCGCTTCTAAGTCAGCCGGAATAAAGATGTAGCGGTTCAAGCCGGCGCGCGCCGCGTGAGCCGACACCGAGTTGGCCAAATTGCCCGTCGAGGCACAGGCCACCGTGTCGAAGCCAAGCTCCTTGGCCCGTGTGAGGGCCACGGATACCACGCGGTCCTTAAATGAGAGCGTCGGATGGCTGACCGAATCGTCTTTGATATACAGTTCTTCGACGCCCAGCGCCTCGGCCAGGCGCTCGGCCCGAAAGAAGGGAGTAAAGCCCGACGTCAAACCGACGGTCGGCTCGCCCTCGATCGGCAAGAGTTCCCGATAGCGCCAGAGGGATTTCGGCCGGCTCGCAAGGGCGGTTTTCGTCAAGACACGCTTGATGGCGTCATAATCGTAATCGACCTCGACGCTGCCAAAGCAGTATTCGCAGACGAACACCACCTCTTTCGGGTAGAGCCGCCCGCACTCTCGACACTTCAAACCGATCACGTAACTCATTCGTTTCGTCAATCGTGAATCGTGCATCGTGAAGCGTTGACGAACCACGAATCACGAACGACGATCCACGAACCGTCCATTGTTGTTACGTTAGTAGTGACCGTTTGCGCACGAGGAGTCGCACGCCGTCTTTCACGGGTTCGCTCACCAGAATATCGTGGCCATCGGCGCGCAAGCCAAAGGGAATCGTATTGAGCGCATCCCCCTCATCGAGCTGCAGTTCCAGGACCTCGTTTTCCGCCATGAGTTTCAGCCGTTCCAGCGCCTGCGCATAGGCCACGGAGCGCTCCATCGATCGGATATCCAGCGACTGATCCACCCGAAGCCCTTGCAGCGATTGGTCCATTCTCAGCTCTCAAAAAATGGTTGGAGGCTCAAGTAGCGTTCTCCCAGATCCGGAAAGATGACCACGACGGTCTTGCCCGCCCCCAGCTCCTTGGCGATTTTCAGCGCACCCCAACAGGCCGCCCCAGCCGAAATGCCGACCGAAAGCCCTTCCTCCCGCGCCAAGCGTTTGGAGGTGTCATAGGCCTGCTCATCGGAGACCGTCACAATCTCATCGATCACGGCGCGATTGAGCACCTGCGGCACAAACCCGGCGCCAATGCCTTGAATCATGTGCGGCCCTGGCGAACCGCCGGAGAGCACCGGCGAGCCTTTGGGCTCCACGGCAATGATTCTCACATGCGCAATTCTCTTTTTCAACACTTCACCAACCCCGGTAATAGTGCCCCCAGTTCCCACGCCGGCGACGAACGCATCGAGGTCACCGTCGGTCGCGCGCAGGATCTCTTGGGCCGTGGTCCGTCGGTGGATTTCCGGATTCGCGGGGTTGGCAAACTGCTGCGGCATGAAGGCCCCCGGGGTGTCTTTCACGATCTGCTCGGCGCGCTTGACCGCCCCGATCATCCCCTCCCCTGCCGGGGTGAGCACCAACTCCGCGCCGAAGCGCTTCAGAATTTGAATCCGCTCCGCACTCATCGTCTCGGGCATGGTCAAGATGACCTTGTAGTCTCTGATGGCGCAAATCATCGCCAAGCCGATGCCGGTATTGCCACTGGTGGACTCGACCACCGTCGCCCCTGACTTCAGGATCCCGCGTGCCTCGGCGTCTTCAATCATCGAGAGACAAATTCGGTCCTTCACACTGCCGCCGGGATTGTAAAATTCAAGCTTCGCGAGAATGGTCGCCATACGCGGCTCGACGATCCGTTGCAGCCGCACCATCGGGGTATTGCCAATGAGATCCAGAACGTGCTCGGCGACTTTGTGATTCTTCACGGCGTGCGTCATGACTGGGGTCTAAACTCCCGCATTATACTACGAGCGCTGCAATTCCTCTTGCGTAATCTGCTGCCCGTCAATTCGATAGCTGTGCATGATGGGCGCGGCTCGATCCTTGAGTGACACGAGCACATAGGAGATAGCTGGAGAGATGGCTAGCCGCACGTCCACCGGCGAGGGATACGCATCGCTGGCGGTGTGCGAATGATAAATGCCGATCATTCGCTGCTGGGATGCGCGCATGTGCTTCTCCACCTGCAATTGCTCCTTGGGATCCAACGAGTAGCCGATGGGGCTGTTCTCGACGTTACGCATGGGGTAGACCTGTTCGACCACGTCGTCGCGTCCTGCCAAAATTCCGCACGCTTCTTTGGGATATTCCCGCTGGCAATGCGCCATGATTTCATCAGAGAGGGCTCTGGGAATTCGCATCGTTAGAGTGTTCCCGTGCCCCACTGCTCGCGCACTCGGCGCTCTAGAGGCCCAAAGCAGAGTCGATCAACGACAAGTCCCAGCGTAATGATCACCGTCATCACGGCCACCACTTGACTCATGTCATTCAGCTCCCGCCCCACCATCAGCAAGTGGCCCAGTCCCACATGGCCGTAGAGCAGCTCGCCTGCCATCAGCGCGCGCCAAGCAAACGACCAGCCCAGCTTCATCCCTGTCACAATCCCGGGCAGGGCCGCCGGCAGCATCACTTGCAGATACAGCCGCCAGCCTTTCGCCCCCATGTTGCGCGCGGCGCGAATCTGCTGCCGTGGGGTGTGTTGCACACCGTCTTCAGCGGCCAGACTGATGGAAAGCACCGCCCCCATCACGACGACAAAAATGATGGCCCGCTCATTGAGTCCGAACCACAGCAGTGCTAAGGGGAGCCAACAAATACTGGGCAGCGTCTGCAATCCCAGCAGCAGCGAACCCACCGTCTGGTTCACCCATCGCACGGAGCCGCTCAGCAACCCAAGCGGCAGACCAATCGCCAGCGAGATCCCATAGCCGATGGCCAAACGGGTGAGGCTGACCGCAATTCCCTGAAGAATCGCTCCGCTGCGTACTCCATCGACCAACGCGGCCCACACGCGTAGAGGAGAAGGAAACAGGAACTCCGGCCACCACCGCAGCATGCAGAGAAACTGCCAGAGGGCTAGCAGCCCAAGAAAAAACAGTCCCCGTCTGGCGATGGCCGAACTCATTGCACCTCTGGAAGTCGCTGCTCCCGCAGCACGTTATTGAGCAGGGTCAGATTCACCAAATCGACTAGATCCGGCTTTTGTTTTCCAAGAAATCCGAGCGCGAAGGCGTGGTCGGCCGCCGTCTCCAGAGCAGGCCTCAATGGGTCATGCGTGAAGGCTAGACGCGACCAGGCATCTTGCAACACCGCTTCGGGAAGCGCCTTTCCTGTCAGTTTCGCGAGTTCCGCATTCACCTGTTGCCTCGCCTCAGCGGGATGGCGCTGAATCCACTCGGTCACCTGGACGTGCGCCCTCAGCCATTGTGTGATCAGCAAGGGACGTTCCTCAAGAGCGTTCGTACTGACAATGATGCTGGCTGTCGGAAAGAGCCCTCCAGGCCACACGCTGCGCTCATCGAGGAAGACGCGGCCTTGCGCCTCATGCACCAAGCGAGCTCCCCAGGGTTCAGGCACCCAGGCGCCGTCCACTTCCTTACGCAGAAAGCCAGTGAGAATATCGGCGTTCTGCATCGGGATGACCTGCACCGATCCGCCCTGTTCGGTAGTCGCCACGCCTTGCTGCTGCAAGTAATAGCGCAGCGCGATGTCTTGCGTATTGCCAAGCTGCGGGCTTGCCACCCGCTTGCCCTTGAAGTCCTGCGCTGAGTTGATGCCGGAATCCTGGCGGACCACGAGTACCGCCCCCCCGCTGGCAGTTCCTGAGACAACGCGCAAGGCCTCTCCGTTTGACTTCACATAGCCGTTGATCGCCGGGCCAGGACCGATATAGCTTAAGTCGAGCTCTCCGGCATAGAGCGCCTCAATGGCTGAAGGACCGGCGTTCATCACAAAGGTTTTGATGGTGACGTCCGGGCCCAGGGCCTGTTGGAATGATCCGTTAGCCAGGCCGATGAGTGCTTGGGCATGCGTAAGGTTTGGAAAGTAGCCCACGCGCAGCACGTGCGCTTCAGAAGACGGGCGTCCGCAGCCCGCCAGGAGCATCGCGCATACAATCCAGGAGAGCCATCGTGTAGACATTAAATGTGCATGCCCCGTGTACGATCGCCGTCCGGCCGCTGCACCCGTTCAGGGTAGCGAACGGACTCTCCCAGCTCCTCGCGCAGAACTTTTTCAATCTCCTCCCCCAGTGATACCAACACCTTGCGCTGGTAGACCCCTAGCAGGGGCTCATCGGCCTGCCGCGGCCGAGGGACTTCGATGCGTTCGATGTCGCGCACGCGCGCCGGCCGCGCAGACAGCACATAGACTCGGTCCGCCAATCCAACCGCTTCGCGCACACTGTGCGTCACAAAAAGAATCGAGCACCGTGTCTTGTGCCAAATATCCAACAGCTCATCTTGTAGGACGGCGCGCGTTTGAGCATCCAGCGCGCCGAAGGGTTCGTCCATCAGCAGAATTTCCGGTTGCATGACCAGTGCGCGCGCAATGGCCACGCGCTGGCGCATTCCTCCGGAGAGCTGGTGGGGATACGCATGGGCGAATTTCGAGAGGTGCACCAGCTTGATGTAGGCCATCGCCTGCACGCGGCGCTCATTTTTTGGCACGTTCGCCATCCGAAGTCCGAACTCGACATTGCCTAAGACCGTGAGCCAAGGAAACAGCGCGGCGTCCTGAAACACGACGATACGCCTCGGCCCCGGGCCGCTGATTGGCCGGCCATCCACTAGCACGCGGCCGGTATCGGGCGCGTCAAGCCCGGCGACGAGATTGATCACGGTGCTCTTGCCGCAGCCTGTCGGGCCCAGGACACACACAAACTCTCCTTCGGCAACGGTGAGGTTGATGTCTTGGAGCACCTCGATGGCGCGGCCGTTCTGGCGAAACGATTTGTGAACGTGTTGAAGCTCAACCTGCATGCCCGTTTACCCGTTGTCCCGTTTACCCGTTAAGTCCGTTCATCTAACCTAACCGGCTCAACCGAGTGACGCATCGCCTCGATGAGCACCGCGGCGACTTCCGCCCGCGATACTTCAGGAGGCGGTGGGGTGCCGGCAAGGAGCAGCTCGCGCACCTTAGTCCCGCTCAGGCTCACATGCTGCTCAGGGGCATGCGGACACGTTTTGCTAGACACCATGCTGCCGCACACTGTGCAGTAGGCCGTGTTCTCAAAGCACAACGGGGTAATCCCGATCTCCTCCGGCGCGAAGTCGTCGAAGATCCGCTGCGCGTCGTAGGTCACGTAGAACTTCCCGACCCCGGCATGATAGCGCCCGACGATGAAGTGGGTGCAGCAATAGTTTTTCCGGATCAGCGCGTGAAAGATCGCCTCGCGCGGCCCGGCATAGCGCATGGAGGCGGGGTTGACGGCCAGGAGGACTCGATCCCTCGGATAGTAATTGGCCAGCAGCACCTCGTAGCTTTTCATGCGCACAGCCGCAGAGATATCGTCGCCTTTGGTTTCCCCGACGATCGGGTGCAGCAGCATGCCATCGCACATCTCCAGCGCGCACTTTTGGAGATACTCATGCGCTCGATGGATGGGATTGCGGGTTTGAAACGCGACGATGCGCTTCCACCCGCGCTCGGCAAAGAGGCGCCGTGTCTCTTGGGGATCGAGTCGATACTGAAGAAACGTGGCGGCCTTGGGCCGATTCACGACGCTCACGCGACCTCCAAGATAGGTGTCGCCAATGGTTTCAAGCCGTTTCACGCCGGGATGGGAAGCGTCGGTCGTCTTCAACACCTGCTGCGCTTCTTGCATTTTGTCCGGCGTGTAAGCTTCCTCGAGATGGAGAATCGCCACGACCGTTCCGCTTGACGTGAGCGCAATGTCGCCCTTCAAGCTCTTGGCTTGCTCGCGGCTCACCGCGAATGTGACTGGAATAGTCCAGACCAACCCGCTCTTGAGCCGCCGGTTCACCACCACGCTTTCATAGTCGGCTTTCGTCATAAAGCCGTGGAGCGGGCTAAAACCGCCGATACTAATCATCTCAATATCAGAAAGAGCCCAGGCATCCAGTTCGAGTTGGGGTAACGCGGAGGCCTTTCCCAATAGCGCCTCTCGTTCTTTGCCCTCAACGATCCGATTGACCAACGCCCCGCCATGTGCCTGAATCATGCGCCACCTTTGGTGTTAGATGATCTATTCGCAAACAAAAACGACCGCTTCTGCAGCGGCCTCGCAAGAATGCCATATATGACCAAACCTGTCAATATAAAATTCTAAATTATCTAATATAGATTACTAATATAGTAGGGTTATATCAAGTAGCGCGATTAGCGACACACATCTTTTCGGTGCCTGATCCGCAACACCAGGACGCCGTCGGATGTCTTAGCATACACAACGCGATAGTCGCCGACACGCAGCTTCCACAATCCATGAAACTCTCCGCTGAGGGGGCTACCCGCCTGAGGGTTCTCTGAAAGGGTTCGCTCGAGCTGCTCGATCACGCGACGGACGGTGGATTGGTCCAGTCGCCGAAGATCCAATCTTACCTTGAAATCGGTGGCTGTCCCCGATTTTGCAATTGCTCGAGCCAGGCTTTGATGGTTTTTTCGTAGCCTAGATCCGTGGGTTCGTAATAGACGGGTCGCTCGCCTTCCGGCAAGTACTCCTGCTTCACGTGGTGGTCCTCATAATCGTGGGCATATTTGTAGCCTTTGCCCCGCCCAAGTTTCTTCGCACCAGAGTAGTGCGCATCCTTCAAATGTTGTGGAACCTCAAAGCTCCGGCCGGACTCGACATCTTTCATCGCTTTTTCGATGCCCAGGTAGGCTGCGTTGGATTTCGGCGCACACGCCACGTAGACCGCGGCTTGGGCCAGCGGAATGCGCCCCTCTGGCAGTCCCACAAACTCGGAGGCCTGCATCGCGGAAGTCGCAACGACGAGGGCCTGTGGATCGGCGTTCCCGACATCTTCCGCCGCGCAAATCACGATCCGTCGCGCGATAAAACGCGGATCTTCGCCGGCATAAAGCATCTTCGCGAGCCAGTAGAGCGTCGCGTTCGGGTCTGAGCCGCGCATCGATTTGATAAAGGCTGAGATCGTGTCATAGTGCGCGTCTTCATTTCCATCGTAGACCACCGCTTTTTTCTGGATGGAGGCTTCGACGTCCTTGAGGGTGACGTGCCCCTTGCCATCCGTGCCCTTTGGGGTGGTCAGGGCAGCGACTTCCAGTCCATTGAGTGCTCGGCGTGCATCGCCATCACACACCGTGGCTAAATGGCGTAAGGCGTCTTCGTCCACGAGGAGTTGTAGTGTCCCTAAACCACGCTCCTTGTCTTCCAGCGCCCGGCGCAAGAGCGCCAAGAGATCCTCTGGTGAGAGCGGTTTGAGCTCGCAGACGATGGAACGGGAGACCAGCGCCGGCACAATGGCAAAAAACGGATTGAAGGTGGTCGCACCGATTAAGATGGGATTGCCCTGCTCCACATCGGGCATGAGCACATCTTGCTGGGCTTTATTGAAGCGGTGGATCTCGTCGATGAACAGAATCGTGCGCTTGCCGTCCGCTCGCACCTGTTCCTTGGCGCGTACGATCGCTTTGCGCAGCTCCTCAACCCCGGCTGAGGTGGCATTGAGCATCTCAAAGCGCGACTTGGTGACGTGGGCAATGATGTGCGCAAGAGCGGTCTTCCCACAGCCAGGCGGCCCGTAGAGGATGACGGAGGTCATCCGGTCGGCCTCAATGGCCCGTCGCAAGAGTTGCCCGGGCCCGACCAAATGCCGCTGACCGACGAACTCCTCGAGCGTCCTCGGCCGCGTCCGCACGGCAAGCGGCTTCGGAGGTGCTGTGGTCGTCTGAGGTTTTTCTGATTCAAATAAGTCCATGAACTTGTCGTGTCACGGCCGACTGGCGAGCGAGTCGCGCTCGTTTGGTAGTTTGAGTACGTTCAAGTCGAAGCAGTCGGGAGGAGAGGGAGGATGCGCGTCTTGATTCTGCGAAATGTCTGCACGCTGCTTGTAACGTGTTCGGGTGTGATGGGCTGGTTCGTATACCGTGCGTCGCGGCTGATATCCTCAAGCATGCGATACTCTGGATAGACCGTCCTCACTTCTCGCATTCTCGCCAAATAGGCACTGCGCTGGTGATGCGTGGGAGGGTGAAACTGCCTGAGCGCAAAATAGGCGTCGACGTAATGCAATGCCGCATAAAATGTTCCGACGACCGTCCAGTCAGGAAATCGGCTCTGGAGCTGCGCCACGGCGTCCAAAAAAGCTTCGTTTCCTCAGCCGGCGGAGCTCGGTGTATCTTCGCCCGCTTGGTCGGTCGTTCGAAAATTAAACACGAATACTGGAAATTCATCAATTAGTTCTAGCTCCGTCTTGTACACTCGCTTGCGACTCACTTCGTCTGCACGGCCTAAGATAGTCCATACGCTGAGCGTAGTAAGTTCTTTGTCAATATCAATGTAAACTGATTGCACTCCTGGAATTGCCAGTAGCTGTTGACCAACGATATTGATAATGGAGTCGAGTACCGTATCGTTGTCGTGCAGATTACTAAGTGTTGCGAATCCGATGCTCGGTTGCTTCTCCGCGCTGCTGGTGAAAATTGTCGCCCTGTCGCTGGCAATGACCTTCCAGCTGTTCGATCTCAATTGCCGTCGTCCGATCTTTCCTATAGATCGTCTCAGGGGTTCTGGGATTTCGGTCTTGGTCGAATCAATAAGGTTTCGGAGACTCTCCATCCGTACTAGTCCGCCGGCTTGCGAAGCTGCTCCGGAGATTGAACAGCGAGGATATTTCGAGATTTCACCACATAGACAGGGTTTCCTTCCGCATCATACTCGCCGATAACCCTGAAAATATCTGTTGTGACTGGTTTCAATTTCAGAATTGCCCCATCTTCGAGAAGATATTGACTCCAGTGCTCGCTGGTTTGGTGCACTTCAATGGCCTCAGCTTCGCGCGCTTGTCCTTGAATCATAATTTTCACCCTACGACTCATGCCTCTTTGCCTCTTTATCCGTCTCGATCCTTCGACAGACTGCGGTTAAAAATATCTTGCCTAACGAAACGACGCCCCGCAAGCATTATGGCTAAGAACAAAAACAACCCCGCGTCTGCCGTGGGTCCCGTCCACGTTGAACCCTTCCTCAACAGGTGGGTACCCTCTCCGAGGGGGATTCGCGTCCCTGAGTTACATCCGGGCATGCCTGCCCCAACGGAATTTGGATTCCCGGTCACGTGGTGTTGGCTCACGTTGACTGGAACCTCACGCACAGCGCAGGGCTCAATAGTTAGCTTAGCACCGGCAATTAGGGACTGCAAGAGAAATTGCGAATTTCGGGTTTCGAATTGCGGATTTGCCTTTTCAATTCGCAATTCGACATTCCCAATCCGAAATATCCTGTGTACTATTCTTCAGGTGGTGGTTTGCCGATGTCGTGGATGCCGCATTCGGTCTTGTCCTGGCCTGCCCAGCGGCCGGAGCGGGGATCGTTCGGGTCGGTTGGCTTTTGAGTACAGGGCCAGCAGCCAATCGAGGTATACCCTCTTGCCCAGAGAGGATGGTACGGCAGGTCGTGCTGGGTCATATACTCCTGAAGCTGCTTCGGCGTCCACGCCGCCAGCGGAGCGACTTTGACCAGGCCGCTTGTCAGTACCTCGACGATTGGCGTCTTGGCGCGTGTGCCAGCATCGCTGCGGCTGATCCCGGTGATCCAACAGCGCAACCCTTCCAAGGCGCGCTCAGTCGCCTCCACCTTCCATGGCTTGCTGCAGCAAAACTCAGGGTGCCCGACCGGCTGACCCTCGTGTTCCTTCAGGAATTTCGGCACATCGAGCTTGCTCTTGATGATGGTGAGGTTGAGATTGAATCGCCGTGTGAGCTCCTCGATGAACTGGTAGGTTTCAGGAAATAAGAGGCCGGTGTCCACAACGCGGATGTTGATCGTCGGATCCGCCTGAATGGCCATGTGGATCAGGCCTGCGCTCTTGGCCCCGAATGAAGACGTGAGTGCGACATCCGGGCGAAACGTTTCGACCGCCCAGCGAAGGCTCTCAAGAGGAGGGGCCGTTTCAAAGCGCCGATGAAGTTCGGCAATGCTTTGGGGAGACAGTGCGTCCTGGTTCATGGTGTAACCTTGGGAGTGAGTTTACGCCGAAGGCCCGCAGCAGACGCTGGCTTTTGGGGAAACGCCGCCGCCGGCCGCAGGAATCCAGCCGTGCTGTTCAAGATACCCGAGGATGGTCTGAAGGCTTTCGTGGACGGACTGTCGCTCGGAATCGACGGTAATTTCAGGGCTCAGGGGGGGTTCGTACGGATCGGAGACGCCGGTAAAGTGCTGAATTTCGCCAGCCAAGGCTTTCTTATAGAGCCCTTTAACATCTCGCTTGGTGAGAGCTTCAATCGAACACTGGACATAAATCTCAACAAAGTTACCGATCTGCTGGCGGTTGAAGTCGCGGATTTCGCGGTAGGGAGAAATGGCTGCGCTAATCGCCACGACCCCGTTGCGCGAGAGCAGCTTGCAGACATAGCCGATTCGCTTGATGTTCGTGTCACGATCTTCTTTGCTAAATCCCAACCCCTTGCTCAGGTTGGTGCGCACCTCATCCCCGTCGAGGATTTCAACATTGACCCCGCGGCGGCGCAGCTCTTCAGAAAGCAACCCTGCCAGCGTGGACTTCCCCGCCCCCGAGGGGCCGGTAAACCATGAGGTCACGCCTTTTTGCATGAGGATGTTTCTTTCCTAGAAAAGAATTATTATAGCACTTACGTGAAACGCCCGCTACCGCAGCGTCGCCCTAAATCGGGTCGCCAGCGTCTGACGAATCCGCTCATGCACCGCATCGACCTCGGTCGCTGTGAGCGTCCTGGAAGGGTCGCGATATTCGATGGAAAACGTCAAGCTGCACTGGCCGCTGGGCACCTGCTTGCCGGTGTAGCGATCGATCAGCATGACCCGAGTAGCCATGGGTGCGCCGGTTTCTCGGATCGCGCGATCAAGATCCTGAAACGGCGTGCGGGCGTCAACAAAGAGCGAGAGGTCCCGCTTCACCGCTGGAACCGTGGTGGGCGTGTGAATCGTCGCGGTTGATTTTCTGACGGTCCCCATAGCCTCGACTGAGAGTTCCGCCACCCAGACTCCTTGTTCGATATCCAGCGCGTGCGTGATGGACCGTGCGACTTGTCCGAGAGAGCCGAGGGGCCTGCCACCCAGCCTGAGGGTCGCCGCCTGTCCAGGCTCTGACCAGGCATGCGAGGCTGGAACATATTCCACGCTCCCCTGACACAAGCGCTCGAGAAGTGCCTCTACCAACCCTTTCAGTCTGAAGAAATCGCATGCGATCTTCGTCTGCCACTCTTGGGTCCAAAAACCGGTGAGGGCGATGCCAAGCTGCAGCCGCTCAGCGACTTCCTCTAACGGCATGATGGCTCCGACTTCAAAAATTGCTACATCGCTTACGCCTCGCGTCACATTGCGCCGCACCGTCTGCAGCAACCCGATAAGCAACCCGGGGCGAAACCAAGCGTGATCTTGGCTAAGGGGATTTGCCAAACGCACCGCTTGGGCGCTTGAGTAGCCGCAACGAGCCAGGTCAGCTTCTGAGACCAGCGACCAATTGATCGTCTCGGTCAGCCCTACACTCGCGCACAGACACTTCAAAGAATGCGTCCGCCAGAACTGCGCGGTGGTCTCTGATGAGCCGCCCAGAAGCGGGCCCGCCGGCAAGGTAGAGGGAATGCGGTCGTAGCCGATGAGCCGCGCGGCTTCTTCATAGATGTCAACTTCGGTTGAGAGGTCGCGCCGAAACGATGGCGGGTTGACGCGAAGCGTCTCGCCGGCTCCTGATGAGGCCACTCGGCAGGACAAGCGCGCAAGCCCTGTGCGAAGTGCTGGAGCACTCAGGCGCGTGCCTAACCACCGATTCAGCCGCGAGAGCTCAACCGAGATCCACGGCCTGGCCGTCTTCGCTGAGCCGACATCAAGCCCCTGCCGTTGGATACCACCGGCCAATTCACAGATCAGATTGGCGGCGCGAGCCGAGGCGGTCTCAACCCCGGCAGGATCCACGCCGCGTTCAAACCGATAAGACGACTCACTGGCCAGTCCAAGTTTACGCGCCGTGCGACGCACAAGAATCGGATCAAACAGCGCGCTTTCCAATAAGACCGTCGTGGTCCGATCGGTCACTTCACTGCCCACGCCGCCCATGATGCCGGCCACTGCCACGGGCCGAGCGGCATCCGCGATGACCAGCGTATCCGGCGAAAGCTTCCGGGCGACCCCATCCAGTGTCGTGATGGGCTCATTCGGCTGAGCTCGCCGCACGAGCAGCGTGCTCTGCGAGAGGCGCGAGAAATCAAACGCGTGAACGGGCTGCCCGTATTCCAACAGCACATAGTTCGTGATATCGACGATGTTGTTGATGGGACGAGCCCCGCAGGCGATGAGCCGCCGCTGCATCCACTCCGGCGAGGGTTTGACCGTCACCCTTTCGATGAGCCGTCCGATGTAACGCGAGCACCCCGTACGATCCTCAATCTTAATCGTAACTCGCGGCTCGCGGCTCGCGGCTCGTCGAAGGTTTTTACTATCCGCTACACGCTGGACGCTATACGCTAATCGTAGTCGCTGTCCCGTGACTGCCGCGACTTCTCGCGCCACCCCGATGATCGAAAGGCAGTCCGCGCGATTCGGTGTGACCTCCAGGTCGAAGACCGGCTCGCCATTGATTTCTTCGATCCCGGTCACTGCGATTCCGGCCATCGTCAGCCGCTCGGCCAGCGCCTTCGGCGAGAGCCGAATCGTCACGTACTGCTTTAACCACTCTATTGGCACCCGCATCACAGCTTTGGCCGAAAGCTGGAGGCTGGAGGCTGGAGGCAATTGCCTTCAGCCTTGAGCCTAGAGCCTACAGCAGAGTTAGAATTGTGTAAGGAATCGGAGATCATTTTCGAAAAAGAGTCGGATATCGCGGATGCCGTGCTTAAGCATGGCGATGCGCTCGACGCCCATACCAAATGCAAACCCTTGGATTCGGTTCGCATCATACTTCACGCCGCGCAGCACGTTGGGATGCACCATTCCACAACCCATAATCTCAAGCCAGCCTTTACGCCCGCACGTCGAGCATCCCTTCCCTTGGCAAGCGCTGCAGGCGATATCTACTTCGGCGGATGGCTCGGTGAATGGAAAAAAGTGCGGGCGAAATCGCGTAGGAGTGTCCGGTCCGAAAAGCGCCTTTAAGAACTGCTCCAGCACCCCTTTCAAATCTGCAAAGGAGGTTCGATCATCCACCATGAGTCCTTCGACCTGATGAAACATGAAGCTGTGGCTCGGATCGAGCGGATCTGGACGGTACACTTTGCCTGGCACAATGATGCGCAGTGGTGGCTTGCGCTGTTCCATGACGCGGATTTGCACCGGCGAAGTGTGGCTGCGCAGAAGCAAGCGCCCTTTCTCTGGCTTCGGCGAGAATACACCTGCCTGCCGCGCCGGCGGCGCAGGCAGGTCAAGGAAGAAGGTCTCGAATGATTCGCGCGACGGGTGATCTGGTGGAATATTCAGCGCATCAAAGTTGTAATATTCGAACTCCGCCTCTGGGCCCTCGACAATCTCAAAACCCATCGACCCGAAGAGCGCGAGAATAGCGTGGAGGGTTTGGGTGATTGGATGGAGCCGGCCTTGCGCGACCGCGCGACCTGGCAAGGTCACGTCAAGCGCTTCGCCTTGCCCCCCGCCGCCCGCCAACGCCTGCCGCTTCACCGCCAGCTGCGCTTCTAAGGAGTGCTTGAACTGATTGGCGCGCTTGCCCACCTCAGCCCGCTCCCGGGCTGGTAAGGTAGAAAGCGATTTCATGATCTCGGAGAGCCGGCTTTTGCGCCCGAGAAACTCTACGCGTACCTGCGCAAGCCTTTCCGGAGAGCTCGCCTGCTCAAGGGCTGTTACGGCTCGCTGCAAGAGCTGCTCTAACTCTTCAACAGGCGTCATGCGCTGCTGGATCCCTTCCCAGTAAAAATCCACACCCGGGAGGGTGCATTCCTGACCACATGTTCCACGGTCGTTCCAAAGGTCGTCCGTCCAGGGGCGGTGGAAAGCGCGCGGGGGGACGCTCCAAGAATGATGAGATCGTATCCCCCTTCCTTGGCCAGCTCAACGATCGTCTCTCCTGCGGTACGCGCCTGTTTGACTTGCGCATCGACGGGCACTTCGTACTCGCGCCCAATCGCCTGGGACTGTTCGATGATCGAATCCGCGACGGAAAGTTTCTCTGGAAAAAACGTGTCCAATGGCAGCGACGGGGGAATCTCGATCACGTGCAGTGCGGTCACCTCCGCGCCGTGGGTCTTTGCGAGCCTGGCGGCGAACTGAATGGCATCGTATGCATGGGCTCCGGTCGTTGGGACCAAGATTTTCTTGATCTTAGCCGGACGGTACTCCGGCATCTGCAGCCGCTCGATCTCCACGCGGGCTGCCGCGGGCAATCGCTGGGCCCGACGATACCAAAAGTAGGTCACGAGCCCGACCCCCATCCATAAAAATCCCAAGTTGCGCCCGGCCGGCTTGGTAAAAATCACATCCACCCAGACGGCTGCGGTTCCCACCAACCCAATCAGCGCGGTCAACGGCAACTCCACCCGTCCGAACCGTAGATTCCACCCCACTTTAAAGGGCCGCTCAAGCTCCGGTTGTCGAATGCGAAGCCCCATGAGCGACAGGTGCGCAAGTGCAAAGGAAAGCATCGCACCGAAGTTGTAGAGCTCGGCGATGTGGGTCAAGTGTCGAGCGATCGTGACAATGACTGCGGCGACCAACGTAAATGCAATCAGTGAGACATAGGGCGTCTTAAATCGAGGATGCAGCCGGTAGAAGAGGCGCGGGAGCGTAAAGTGCTCGCTCATAGCAAACGTGAGTCGCGAAGCGCCGACTAACCCGGCATTCGCCGCCACAAACAGAATCGTCGCCCCCAGCAATCCCACCCAGGGTGCGAGATACTCACGACCAAATGGCATTGAGGCCGCAATCCCGGCAAGAGGATCTTCCAAATAGGCCGTGGTGAGCTCAACGGGATGCAACGCGGTCAACGCAATGCTGGACACCCCGAAGTACATCACAAACAGGGTGACCATGGCTGCGATCATTGCCCGTGGAATGGTGCGTGTAGGATGCCGCGCTTCGCCGGCCAGCTGGGAGATCGACTCAATCCCAATGTACGCGACCATCGCCATCCCCACCCCTTTCCAAAACTGGGGCCACGTGGGCGACCAGGTATTGTCGCTCGCCCCAATCTGCAGATGAATCCATAACTGCTGCAGATGGTGGAGAAACTGCTCCGGCTGAAAAATCTGCATGAGCAGAATCACCCCGAAGGTGATGATGGCCAGCTGCGTGGCAATGTCAAACAAGCACAGCAGGAGCGAGATGCGGGTCGACTCTTTAATTCCCAAAACATTCAACCCCAACAACGCGCTCAGCGCGATGAGGGTAAATGGAACATTGCCGACGGTGGTTTTGAGCGCGGGAATCAGGTTGCTCAGGTAGGGACCGATGGAATAGGCGGAAATCGCGATGGTCACGATGTAGTCGAGGAGCAAGGCCCAACCTGCAATGAAGGAGACCAGGTCGTTGAACGCATGACGAGCGAAGCTGCACGAGCCGCCCGACTCCGGCATGGCGGTGGAGAGCTCGGCGTAGGTGAGGACCGTGCAGAAAAAGACGATGCCGGCGAGCGCGAGCGCTAAGGGGGTCGCGCCCAGCGCGTAGAGCGTCGTGACACCCAGCGCGTAGTAGATCGAGGAGCCGACATCGCCGTAGCCGATCGCAAAGAGCTGCGGGGCGTTGAGGACACGATGCAAGCTGCCGCGATCCACGACCGCGACGCGCGATTCATCGTCTTGGGAAAAATCGATTGACCGTCCGTCAGCCATTCGGGAGGGGCCATTTTTTCGCGGGTCCTGCCGCCTGCGGCAGCCCACAGTGCTCGTCCCACCCTTGGCGGGACTCCGCGCGATGGGCGCCCGACCTCCGGTGTCACCCCCGAAAAAATGGCCTACACTTAATTCGAAATTTGCGCCACGAGTTGGTCAAACGCGCTCTGATCATTCACAGCCAGCTCGGAGAGCTGCTTGCGATTGAGCTTCACGTTCGCTTTCTTCATCGCGTGCACCAGGCCGCTATAAGTCAGGCCGCGAGCCCGCGCGGCAGCATTGAGCCGCATGATCCAGAGGCTGCGAAATCCTCGTTTCTTGGCTCTGCGATCGCGCGTGCGGTAGGCTTTCGCCCGCATCACCGTTTCTTTGGCTTTCAACAAGTGGAGCCGTCGACCGCCACGGTAGCCTTTGGCCTGCTTGAGCAACCGTTTGCGCCGCCGCCGTGATGCTACCGCCCATTTGACCTTCGCCATTACATCCTCCCTCCGAATGCGTTCAGTCGCTCATTCGTTCATTGGCTCATTGGTTGCACACGAATGAGCGACTGAACGCCATTAACGATGTTCTTATCCATACGGCAGTAATATGCGGAGTTTCCGCGCATCGACGGCCGCCACGACGCGCTGACGCCGCATATGCCGTTTCAGTTTTGCGCGGCGGCCTGTCAACAAATGCCGCCGGCCTGCGCGAAATCCCACCAGCTTACCGGTTCCGGTAACCTTCAGACGTTCTTTCACGCCCTTGACGGTTTTCAGTTTGCCCATGTGTTGCAACGTCTCCTCAAGAAGCCTGTTGTCCCCCAGGCGCTGCCTTTGCCGTTTCGACCGCTCGCGCTGCAGCCGCAGCTTTCTGTCGCTCCCGCTGCTCCGCTCGTTTAATTTTGTCGCGATCCGGCCCGAACACCATCGTCATGAATCGTCCGTCGAGCAGGGGCGTACGCTCCACTTTGCTGATGGCCTCTAGATCTTGAATGAGCCGATCAAGAATCCGGCGCCCCAGTTCGGTGTGTGCCATCTCTCGGCCTCGATAGACCATCGTCACTTTGGCCTGATCGCCGCGCATCAAAAATCGCTTGAGCATCGAGAGCTTCACCTGGTAATCGTGTTCTTCGATGTGCGGTTTAAATTTCACCTCTTTTAACTTCGCCACGTGGTGCTTCTTGCGGGCTTCGCGCTCTCGCCGCTGCTCTTCATAGCGGAACTTATTGAAGTCCATGATGCGGCAGACCGGCGGATTGGTTTGCGGTGCGACCTCGACAAGATCCAGGCCTTTCTCGCGCGCCAGACGAATCGCGTCGGCAGGCACCATGACTCCTAACTGCGCTCCATCGTCCCCGATCACCCGCACCTGGCTGATGCGAATCCGTTCATTCACCCGCAACTGTTTCACTGTGGCATTCCCTCCTGTTCTGCTCCCCGCTGAACGCTCTCCTGCGCCAGCCGCTGTGCAAAACGCTCTAGCTCCATCGCTCCTAGATCCCCTTGCCGCCTGTGACGCACGGACACCGTGTTCGCGCCGGCCTCTCGCTCCCCGGCAATTGCCATGTAGGGCACTTGCTGCAACTGCGCGTCGCGAATTTTTGCCTGCATCTTTTCGTTGCGCTCATCCACCTGCACTCGAATGCCCTGCGCCCGCAGCAGCGTGGCAATGTCGTTCGCATAGGCGTGCACTTTATCACTGATCGGCACGACGACCACTTGCACCGGAGCCAGCCACAGCGGCAGCGCCCCGGCATAGTGTTCGATCAGCATCCCAAAGAATCGCTCAAAACTGCCCAGCAAAGCTCGGTGCACCATGATGGGCCGGTGGAGCTTGCCATCCTCTCCCGTATAGGTAAGCTCGAAGCGTTCCGGCAGCGCGAAATCGCACTGAATCGTCCCGCACTGCCAGCTGCGCCCAATCGCATCCTTGATTTTGATATCGATCTTGGGGCCGTAAAATGCGCCCTCCCCGTCATGGACGACAAATGCGAGTTTGCGATTGGTCATCGCCTCACGCAAGGCCGCCTCGGCATGCTTCCAGGCTTCAGGACTGCCGATGAACTTCTCAGGTTTGGTTGAAAGCTCCAGTTCATAGTCAGTAAACCCGAACGTGCGCAGCACGTCGAACGCAAACTCGAGGATGCGCTCGATTTCCTGCACCAGTTGATCCTCACGGAGAAACAGGTGCGCATCATCCTGGGTAAAGCCTCGCACGCGCAGCAGCCCGTGCAGCACGCCGGATTTTTCATTGCGATAGACCGTCCCGAGCTCAAACAATCGCAGCGGCAGCTCGCGATAACTGCGCAGCTTCGACTGATAGATCAGGATGTGCCCCGGGCAGTTCATTGGCTTCAGACCGAAATGCTGCTCCTCTGCCTCGAACAAAAACATGAAGTCTTTGTAGTACTCCAGGTGCCCGGAGCGCTTCCACATGTCGGTGCGGAAGATGTGGGGAGTCACCACAAACTCATAGCCTCGTTGTAAATGCTGTTCGCGAAGATAGTCTTCGATGAGCGAGCGCACCAGGGCGCCCTTCGGATGGTAGAAGACCACGCCGGGACCTGCGAGCTCCTCAAAACTGAAGAGCTCAAGCTGCGTCCCCAGCCGACGGTGGTCGCGCCGCTTAGCTTCCTCAAGACGCTTCAGATACGCTTCGAGTTCTTGTCGTGTCAAAAAGGCGGTGCCGTAAATGCGCTGCAACTGGGCGTTGTGTTCATTGCCGCGCCAGTACGCCCCGGCCAGACTGAGCAGTTTCACGGCTTTGACCTCGCCGGTCGATGC
>CAYNXT010000002.1:32813-41517 GCA_964401235.1 uncultured Planctomycetales bacterium | reverse complement strand
TGTTGACCACGAGGGTGGCCAGCGCCTCCCCTTCAACATCCTCGGCGAGCAATACGATGGGACGTCCTGCCTTAGCAACTTTTTCCAGGAGGGGCAGCAGATCCTTCATCGCGGAAATTTTCTTCTCGAAGATCAGGATGTACGGCTCATCGAGCGAGACTTCCATGCGCTCGGCGTCCGTGACGAAGTACGGGGAGAGATAACCCTGGTCAAACTGCATCCCTTCGACCAGGTCAAGGGTGGTCTGCATGGACTTGGCTTCCTCAACCGTGATGACGCCGTCCTTGCCGACCTTTTCCATGGCATCCGCGATCAACTCGCCAATCGTGCTGTCATAGTTGGCGGCAATCGTGGCAACCTGAGCGATCTCTTTCTTGTCTTTGACCTGCTTGGAGAACTTCTTGAGCTGCTCGACGACTTCCTCGACCGCCTTGTCGATGCCGCGCTTGAGCGCCATCGGGTTTGCCCCGGCGGTGACATTCTTCAAGCCCTCGCGGAAAATCGATTCGGCGAGTACGGTGGCGGTCGTGGTGCCATCGCCGGCGTTGTCCGAGGTCTTCTCGGCGACTTCCTTCACGAGCTGGGCGCCGAGATTCTCGTACGGATCCTCAAGATCCACTTCCTTGGCCACCGTCACGCCATCCTTGGTGATGGTGGGCGAGCCGAATTTCTTCTCCAGGACCACGTTGCGGCCCTTGGGTCCAAGCGTCACCTTGACGGCTTGGGCGAGCTGCCGCACGCCGTTGTACATCTTCCGACGCGCGTCTTCATCAAATAAGAGCTGCTTCGCCATTTTCCTAACCTCCTGTTATGCTGTTAATGGACAATTGCTAGAACGTCGTCTTCGCGAAGGATCAGATAGTCTTCTCCCTCGAGCGACACTTCGGTGCCGGAATACTTGCCATATAACACACGATCGCCGTTCTTGATCTCAAGCGACTTCACGCTTCCATCATCAAGAAGGCGACCTGTTCCCACGGCAATCACTTTTGCCTCTTGCGGCTTTTCCTTGGCGGAGTCTGGAAGGACCAGTCCGCTTTTTGTTTTTTCCTGCGCCTCAAGCGGTCTGACGACGATACGATCTGCGAGCGGTTTTAGCGCCATGCTGCCCAACCTCCTGTTAGCAATCTAAACTATTGAGTGCCAGATTTACTAAAATTGTACGCTTTTATCTGGAATAATCAAGGTCTAAAAACGATGTTTTAATACACTTCTAAGGTATATTATAGCCTATTTCTTTTAAAAATACGATATTTCTTATACTTAAGTAGATAGTCGATAGAGCCCTTCAAGAACCAAGAAGGGTCTGAGGTGGTTAATGAGGCGGGTATGCTTGGCAATGAGGCGGCTGGCACCCCCTGTCGCAACGACGGTGGCTTTGGGGGCGTACTGGCGCTTAAGGTTGCTCACCAGGCCTTCGCAGAGCGCGATACAGCCGTACAGGATGCCTGAACGGATGCTATTGGCGGTATCCCTTCCGAGCAGCTCCGGAGGCTCTTTGAGTTCGACTTTGGGCAGCAGAGCGGTTCGGCTGGCTAGCGCCTCAAGAGAGATTTCAAGGCCAGGAGCGATAAGGCCGCCTAAGTACTCCCCTGCCTTGACGATGTCGATCGTGATGGCAGTTCCGAAGTCGCAGACGATGCAGTCCTTCTTATAACTTTGCCAGGCAGCATAAGCCCCCACAAGACGATCCTGTCCGACTTGCGCTGGGTAGCGGTAGCGGTTCTTCAGTGGAACAAGCACATCCTGGCCGACGATCTTGATCGGAATCGTTTTCAAGGATTTCAGCGACTCCACCAGCACCGACGACATGCGCGGCACGACGCTGCACAAGACAATCTGCTTGGTGCGGCCTAGATGCAACTGCTTGGTTTTCGCCAGCGCCTTAAGCTGGAGGGTGATTTCATCCGGCGTGCGATTAGACTGCGTCGCAATCGCAAACTGCGATGTCAGCTTGCCTCGCTCGAAGACACCAAAGCCGGTGGTCGTATTCCCGATATCAATCGTGAGGATCATCGCCTATGCGTTTGCTGAAGCGCAATGGCTAATCTTAGAAGGCTCTCCAGGTGGGAATCGCGATACACAACATCACGCCGTCTCACAGAAAGGACCCAAACTTCCTTTAAGCGAACATTCACCGTATACACCACGCGATACTTATCAAACCGAATCCTCCAGAGGAGGCTTGTGGTTCCTTTCAACGGCGTCCCGAGGAGGTGTGGCGCATGGGAAAGCCGATGATCGGCTGCCCTTACGATAGAGTCAACGGTCTTACGAGGAATGCGCGCGAAATCATCTTGAACAGCGGAATGCCAAATAACTCTATAGGTTTGAAGGGCTACTTCCTTTTGAGGCGACGACTCTTGTTCCATTTCAATAACTGATCTGTCGTAAGCGCAGCATCTCGTTGGAAGGTTTCAAGCCGCTTTTCGGCAATTTCAGCCAATGCCAGATCCTCGGAGAGCTCGATGGCATATTTGACTAGTCGTGCCACCATTTTGGACAGCGACGTGTGCTGGGCCTTGGAAAAGGCCCTGAGCACTTGGTACGTCGAACGCTCAAATGGCACATTGACTCGTGGTAAGGTAGTCGGCATTAGAGGACCCGTGGTTTTGCGTTACGAATAAAGTGTAACACAAGTGTTACACTCTGTCAAGTAAAGATCTAACGAAGCAGCGTGACTTCTCCCACGTCAAATGAACGCAAGATGCCGGAGTCAAGGCGCACGACCAACCGGCCGTGCTCATCAAGATCGGTCGCGGTGCCTTCGAATGTCTGGGTTCCAGCCGTGAGGTAAACCACTTGGCCGAAGAGGCCCATCCAGGGGCGCAGCGCTTCACGAACCGGCGCAAATCCTTGTTTGGTCCAGATATCGTACCATGCTGAGAAGCGCCGCCACAACGCGCCAGTGACCTGGTGCGGATGCGGGCATCTCGTGACGAGCGCTGAGAGCGAGACGGCGGTGTCAGGCAGTTCAGACGGCGCCGTTGCGACATTGACCCCAATGCCGACGATGACAGCACCGGCTCTGCCCTCTACCAAAATGCCGGCAAGCTTTTGATGGTTCACCAGGATATCGTTGGGCCAACGGATGCTCGGATGGACTGGTACCAGTTTTCGGATGCCCTCGACCACCGCCAGCCCGGCCACAAGCGATAACTGCGGGATGTCTATGGCGGGTCGCTGTGGTCGTAAGAGAATCGACAAATACGCTCCACCTTCAGGCGACTCCCACACCCGCCCAAGCCGGCCACGGCCCTGCGTTTGACGCCCGGCGAAGATGAGTGTTCCCTCAGGCGCACCCTGTTCGGCGAGCTCATGCGCCTGCTCCATGGTGGAGCCGATCTGGCGGAAGGCGTGCACCGGACCGCGAAGCGCGCACTGATTCATATAGCGGCTCAGGAGTGCCTCAAGCTCCGGGTCGCGCGTAGAATTGGGGACAGCCACTAATTTTCTTGGAAATCGGTGGCTGTCCCCCATTTATTGGGAACGGGGCCGACGGCGAACAGGACGAGTCGCCTCTTCGCTCAGATGATATTTTTCCTTTAGGGAGTGAATCTCATCGCGCAATACAGCGGCTCGCTCAAATTGTAGGCTCTTGGCGCACACAAGCATCTCATCTTCCAGCTCGGAGAGCACTTGCCGAACCTCATGCTGCTCAGGCGTCTGCCCAGACTGCTCAATTGCAAACTCTTCAGCCTGCCGAGTAGTCTCGATGCTCTCTTTGATCGCTTTGACGATCGTCGTGGGCGTAATCTGATGTTCTTGGTTATAGGCAAGCTGTTTGGTGCGGCGCCGGTTCGTTTCGGTAATCATTTGGCGCATCGCCCCGGTGACGTGATCCGCATAGAGAATAACCTGGCCGTTGACGTTGCGCGCCGCACGCCCGGCCACTTGGATGAGCGAGGTGGCTGAGCGCAGGAACCCTTCCTTATCCGCATCCAGGACTGCGACAAGCGACACTTCAGGCAGGTCGAGCCCCTCGCGCAGCAGGTTAATGCCGACAAGGCAGTCAAATTCGCCCCGGCGCAGATCGTGCAGAATCTCCACGCGTTCAATAGCCTCAATTTCCGAGTGAAGATATTTCACTCGCAGTGCGGCCTCAGCAAGGTAGCGGCTCAGATCCTCGGACATGCGTTTGGTCAGCGTGGTCACGAGGACGCGCTCTTTGCGCAAGGCGTGCTGCCTGACCTGCTCAATCAGATCATCGATTTGTCCGCTGGTCGGCTTGATGGTGATCGTCGGATCGACCAGGCCGGTTGGACGAATGACCTGCTCCACCACTTTACCCTCGGTCTGCTGAAGCTCGTAGGGACTGGGTGTGGCGGAGACAAACACGACCTGGTTCATGAGCGATTCAAACTCATCAAACTTCTGCGGACGATTATCCAAGGCCGAGGGCAGCCGAAAACCATACTCCACCAAAACCTCTTTGCGAGCGCGATCGCCCTCGGACATGCCGCGGATCTGCGGAATGGTCACATGCGACTCGTCAATCACCATGAGAAAATCTTTTGGAAAATAGTCGATGAGGCAGAAGGGGCGTGAGCCCGGAGGCCGTCCGGAGAGCGGGCGGGAGTAGTTCTCGACCCCATGGCAGTAGCCTAGCTCCTTGAGCATGTCCAAATCATACTTCGTGCGCGACTCAAGGCGCTGGGCTTCTAGCAGTTTGCCCTCGGCCTGGAAGTTCCGCACGGTCTCGACCATCTCCAGGCGGATGAGCTCAAGCGCAGAGGCGATCTGTCCTTTGTCGGTGAGGAAGTGCTTGGCCGGATAGACCGCAAGCTGCTCGAGCTCGCTCGTGGGTTCGCTTGTGACCGGGTGAATTTCTTGAATGCGAACGATCCGGTTACCTTCGAGGATCACGCGGTTAGCGGTCTGCCGGTACGCTGGGAAAATATTCACGACATCCCCACGCGCCCGGAAGGTGCCCCGGCCAAATGCGACGTCATTGCGGGTGTAGTGGATGCCAACCAGCCAGGAGAGCAGCTCATCGCGCCGGACAGGTTTATCCTTCGTGATCCACACCATTTGGTTGCGATACTCTGATGGATCCCCCAGATTATAGATGCAAGAGACGCTGGCGACGATAATGGTATCGCGTCGGGAGAGTAACGAGCTGGTCGCTGAGAGGCGAAGCCGATCAAGGTCGTCGTTGATCGAGGCGTCCTTCTCAATGTAGGTGTCGGTCTGAGGAACATAGGCCTCTGGCTGATAATAATCGTAATAGCTGACGAAGTATTCAACGGCGTTGTGCGGAAAAAGACTCTTAAACTCGCTGTAGAGTTGCGCAGCGAGCGTCTTATTATGGCTTACGATGAGTGTCGGCTTCTGGACTCGCTCGATAACATTGGCAATCGTAAAGGTGTTATGGACGAACAGGCCTCCCAATCCTGCAAGAAACGTCTCATTATTCGCCACGCTCAAGTCATACACGTATGGCCCCTTATAGGGGATCCTCTTTACTGAGTTGACTCTGCTCCAGCGGCATCTCACCCAACTCTCCAGCTCTTCATCGAGATCAGTGCCATTCTCTGGTAATAATGTACCGATGTTCTGAAGAAGCTTCTGGACAGTGGATCGCCTCGGCGTCGCGACCCCCGCCTCGACAACAGTAATGGTTGGACGGCTGACCCCACAACGGGCTGCAAGAGCGGTCTGAGACAACCCGATTGCGCAGCGGAACCGACGGATGATCGACCCAGCACCTGGTATGAGATCCCCTTTGGCGTCGCCCGCCTGTGCCGCCTCACGAATAAGGGCGTTCTGCTTTCTCTTCGAAAGAAATCCGATCCCCTGCAGAAACATCTGAAGATTCTCCCGGCCAGAAATGGCTAGATACCAATAGAAAGCGCCCCGATGCTTGGAGTTCGTCGCTCGCTGCCACGTTCGGTACACCCGTGCTCTGATGCCAAACCTCAAGAGCGCATAACTGATATCGGAGGCAAGCTGTCTGCTGGCCGTCACAGCAACCACGCCATTTCTCGGAGTGACCGCTCCATCGCCTTCAAAATACGCCTTGAGTAACTCTGCAAGCTGTCGCTGCGACAGTGTGGGCCAGAAAGCCGGCAATCTCTTCGATCGGGCGTTCACGCCCGAAAGTCTGGCGAGCAACACTGAATGGACTTTTGAAGCAATGTCCACGTCCAGCTCATCTCTGCGCCACCCCAATCTCAGGTGACGTAAAGTGCGAACGAGATCGTTTACAATAATCGGGGATGCTGTCGTGATAGTAAAAAACCGGTGACTTGGTTCGCCGTGACCCTCGGCAATATAGTAGCCAAGGAGTCGGAGAAGCTCATCGGATATGGGGAGAGCTCCTGGAATGGTGTAGTCATGGAATTGTGACCCAATCGCCACGCGTCGAATGTTCCGAGGTGTAAGGGTGAGCTGGCAAACTCTCGCGATTTCCTGCAAAACCCCTAGGGGCACGCCTTGCCCATCACCGCAGCGTTGCAGTTTCCTCAGTTTCTGGTCGGGATAGCGATAATAGCGACCCAAAATGTTAGTAATGGCCACCCAGCCTTTCCGTGCGACGGCTTTGGACACCAAGCCGTTGGCTTCTACAAGCAGCGGCTCGCCCGCCAGCAGCTGGGTTGCGTCCAACCATTCCAGGTCCCGATTTGCTGGAGGCAGGAGCAATGGAAGAGGCAGATAGTCCGTCTTCCTAATTTGGTTCGTTTCCATCAGCACCAGCCGGCCGTCCCGAAGAACCCAGAAGTTATGGTCGGATGTTACGTCGACTTGTCTGCCGCATTCCGTCGTAACCCGGTAAAGTGTGGTCGGAGCTCGGTGCCGCAGGACACTCGTGACAGGCTTGATCTCTACAGCCCGTGTTCTTGGATTGATGCTCAAAGCAAAGTAACGCTTTCGCATGGTTTGGAGATCGACGATTTGGGTGCCATCCATCGTAAGTGCCACGGCCGTTGCTTCGTCGATGATATGATCGATGAACGGGCCGATCGGCATCACATGAGGCTTGATCTGCCTACTGGCGTTTTCTTCGTAGATCCAGAGGGGTGCGTCAGCTGCCAGGCTCTTGCCCGACCCCGTTACGCCCAACAGCATCTGAGCTTTCTTACCGACGAGGATACCCGAGGTGAGCGCCTCGATTGCCTCCGGCTGATCGCCTTTGGGCGTAAGATCTGTGACAAGCTGAAACTGGTCCATGTTCACTTTCCCTCAAAATCCTCCCAGCGGTACGGCTTGGTTCGATACCATTGCCCCAGGCTACCAAACAACGTGTGGGAGGCCTGATCCTCCAGCTGCACGAGAAGGCGATATGGGCCGTCGAGCCGACTCGTGATCAACCACGCTCCCGGAAACAACAGTTCTACTTCATGGATGCCGGTCGTTCTCTGAACCTCCCCCCACACAACTGGCTCCTCGACTTGAACCTGACCCAGATCCGGCGGCAGCCCAATCAGCTGTCGAGATTCGTGTTCAAGTCGTCCATGGAGCGTGTAGCTGCCTTGCGCATCCGAAACCTCGACGTCGACCCACACTTTCAGCGACTCGTACTTTCCATCTTGATCGCTATCAACCGCGGTTTCCCTCGCCCGCCCTATCACGCGGGCTCCTTCTTTCGATACGCGAACGCCGCTGACTGCCAAGCGCTCGAAACTTTTTCCGTCGGTTGCCTTGATCTCAACATCGTAGCTCCCAGGCTGCGCCGCGGTATAGCGTATGGAGTAGACGCCGTCCGATCCGGTGACGTCATCACCGGTCCCATCATCACGGAAGCTCAGTTCATGAGGAGTCGACACACCTTGGAGTGTCCAAACGCTCAGTCGTCCCCTCACTGACGCCCCGAGCAGAGGCGCTGCCTGTTGGGTCAGTCGGACCTCAACCAGGATCGAGTCACCGGGTTTGGGGGACGACGGGCTGTGGGTGACTTGTATCGTCATCGTGGCACCTCGAGAGTACAGAAGGAGGCGGTAGTCGGTCGACTGCTCCTGCTCAGACCGCAGAGTCAGGGACCAGCGGCCTGGTGCTGGCTCGTCGATTACCAAGTCACCGGCCATCCCGCCCTTGGGAGTGACATAGGGTTCGACCCTGGCTGAAGGATACCCGTCCAACACTGTGGGGTCGATACGGCGACCTGTCGGATCTTCAAGAATGACCCTGAGCCCAGCCGCACCATTGCGTAACGGTCTCGCTAGGTTGTAGTCTCCCCTCAAGTTTACTCAGGAGCTCATCGGCACAGACCAGCCGAGCTGGCATGAGGAGGAACAAACTCATGACAAGTGATCGAGTGCGACATCTCATTACGTCACCTCCAGACAGATATCCAAGGCCGTGGTGGAGTGGGTCAGGCGGCCGATGGAGATGCGGTCGACGCCGGTTTTAGCGATGGCCCGGACGTTGGCGAGCGTGACCCCGCCTGAGACTTCCAAAAGGGGCCTAGCGGATAGCGGATAGCGTTTAGCGTATAGAACGGCTTTCTTGATAGTCTGAAGAGACCAATTATCCAGCAGGATTGCATGAGGCCTTGCCATAAATGCTGCCTTAAATTCTTTAACATTCCTCACTTCAATCTCTACCATACGTCTGCCCGATCGCTTCTTAGCTTTTCTGATCAGTGCTGTGATGGCGGTTATCGTATTTCGTCTATCCGCTATACGCTCTACGCTATACGCTAGAACGTGGTTGGTTTTGATCAAGATAGCATCCGAGAGGTCCATGCGGTGGTTCTGCCCTCCGC
>CAYNXT010000002.1:0-32803 GCA_964401235.1 uncultured Planctomycetales bacterium | reverse complement strand
CTGACCCGCCGCGCAAACTCTGCGGTCAGGGTCGCGATCCCGGACAGGTGCCCGAGCAGATTCAGCGCCACGCGCTCGGCCGCGAAGATGGAGCGCGCTGAGCCTTCGATCGTCAGAATTGAACTGCCTGGAGCGAGCTTCGCCCCAGAGTGCAGATGGAGGCGGCAGTGTAGCGATGAATCCACCGTGGTGAACGTGAGTGCTGCCACCTTGACGCCAGCCAACACACCACGGGATTTCGCCACGATGCGGGCGCGGATGCGCAGCTCCTTAGGGATGACGGTCCTGGACGTGGCGTCTCGGAACGCCGCGTCCTCTATCAGGGCACGGCGAATCAGCGGGCGGACGGTCTGGGGGGTCAACTCGAGCAAGTCCCTTCCCATCAGGCTACATGGACTGCAGGACGGCCAGGTGCTCCGAGGATTTTTTCAAGTTCTCGCGGGCCTGGGTCAACGCGGTCTTTGTCTGTTCCACAACGTCCCTCGGGGCTCGTTTGGTAAACTGTGTGTTCGCCAGCTGTGCTTCGAGTCGCTTGACGTGGTTCGTCAACTCAGTGATGCGCTGTTCAAGCCGGCCGCGCTCCTTAGCCGGGTCGATCATCCCCTCAAGCGGGATCACCACCTCAATGCCGTCCACGACGGACGCTGCGGCGTGCTTGATGCGCTGGCGCGCGGCTTCCACGGAAATCTCACCGGTCCCAGCTAAAACCTGCAGAAGCGGCCGGTGCGCTTCGAAGAAGGCCCTGACAGGCGCCTGCGCGCTGGAGAGTCGTACCGGTGGCCTGGCATCGAGCGGGACGTTTAATTCAGCCTTCGTGTTCCGGATCGTGACCACGACCGCCTTGAACTGCTCGAACTGCTCTTCGGCTTTCTCATCAATCAGTTTCTTGGAGGCCTTGGGCCACTCAGCCACCATAATTGAAGCAACATGCGACACGCGACCAGCAACAGTTGCGGGTTTCCGTGTTGCTTGTTGCTTGTTGCTTGTTGCTAGTTGCTGCCAGAGTTCTTCAGTCACAAACGGCATAACGGGATGAAGCAGCCGCAGGCTCGTGTCAAGAACGTGAGTCAAAATGCCGATGGTGTTGCTGCAGGCTTCAAGCTGCAGGCTGGACGTGTCTGCTGAAGCTTGGAGCTTGGAGCTTGGAGCTAGTTGAACTTTCGCGATCTCGAGATACCAGTCGCACACGTCGTGCCATAAGAAATCGTAGAGAGCGGTGGCCGCGTCATTGAACAGGAACTGGTCGAGCGATTTCGTCACTCGCGTGATGGTGTGCTGCAGCTTAGACAATATCCAACGGTCAGGAATCATGAGGGCTCGAGGCTGGAGGCTGGAGGCTGGAGGCTTGCCTTCGGCCTTCGGCCTAGAGCCTTCGGCAACGCTCAGAATGAACCGCGTGGCGTTCCAGAGCTTGTTGGCAAAATTGCGGCCGGCGGTAAACCGCTCCTCGGAGAGGAACACGTCCTGGCCGATTGCGGTTGAGGTCACCAAGGTATAACGCAGCGCATCGGTGCCGTACTGGTCGATGATCTGCAACGGATCGATAATGTTGCCCAATGATTTGGACATCTTCTTGCCGGTGATGTCGCGCACGGTGCCGTGAATGTAGACCTTGGTAAATGGGGGTTCTTTCATGCAGAAATAACCGGCCATGATCATGCGGGCGACCCAGAAGAAGATGATCTCCTGCGCAGTCACCAGCGTATGGGTGGGATAAAAGTAGGCTAGGTCCTTGGTCTTTTTGGGCCAGCCTAGCGTGGAAAAGGGCCACAACCATGAGGAGAACCAAGTGTCGAGCACATCTTCATCTTGACGCAGCTTCGTGGAGCCGCAAGCCGGACATCCAGCAGGTTGATTTTTCGACACGATAATTCCTGCTTGACGACCGGTTTTGCTTTCCACTTTCCACTGTCCACTTTCCACTCCGGTCTGGCCAAGACATGTATCGCAATACCAGACCGGAATACGATGGCCCCACCAGATCTGACGGCTGATGCACCAGTCCTCGATGTTCTCCATCCAGTTGAGGTAGACTTTGGTCCAGCGCGCCGGCGCAAAGGTGATCTTTTTCTTCTTCACCGCCTCAAGAGCCGGTTTGGCGAGCGGCTTCATTTTTACAAACCATTGAGGGCTGAGCCGAGGTTCCACGACCGTGTTACACCGGTAGCAATGGCCCACGTTGTGTTGGTGCTCCTCGATCGCTCCGAGGAACCCAGCTTGTTCAAGATCGACAATGAGCTTGCTGCGGCACTCAAACCGGTCTAACCCTTCGTAGGCTTTGGGGACGTTCGTCATGTGCGCGTCATCGGTCATCACGTTGATGAACTCGAGCTTGTGCTTCTTGCCCATGTGGAAGTCTGCAGGATCATGGGCCGGTGTGACTTTGACCGCGCCGGTGCCGAATTCGCGGTCCACCAGCTCATCGGCAATGACGGGGAGCTTTCGATTCACTAATGGCAAGATCGCGTGCTTGCCAATGAGCGATTTGTATCGCTTGTCCTTCGGATGGACGGCAATGGCGGTATCACCAAGCATCGTTTCTGGTCGCGTCGTCGCCACCTCAAGAAAAACTGATAACCCTTCACCCAATTCCAGCGAATATCGAATGTGGTAGAGCTTGCCTTGGGTTTGCCGGCGAGGCGCTTCTTCATCAGCCAGAGCGGTTTGGCAGCGCGGGCACCAGTTGATGATATAGTTGCCTCGGTAGATCAACCCTTTGTTGTAGAGCTGGACGAACACCTCTAGCACGGCCTCAGATAACCCCTCATCCATCGTAAAGCGGGCGCGGCGCCAGTCACAGGAGGAGCCAAGCCGCTTTAGCTGATAGATGATCGTATTGCCGTACTGCTCTTTCCACTGCCACACGCGCTTGATGAACTCTTCGCGGCCAAGGTCTTGCCGGCGCTTGCCTTCCTTGGCGAGTGATTTCTCGACGACGTTTTGCGTGGCGATCCCTGCATGATCAGTGCCGGGGACCCAGAGCGCGTTGAACCCTTGCATGCGTTTATGGCGGATCAGGATGTCTTGGATCGTATTGTTGAGCGCATGGCCCATGTGGAGAATGCCGGTGACATTGGGCGGAGGAATCACGATGGTGTACGGCTTGCGCTTCGGGTCCACATCGGCCGCAAAGAAACCTTGGGACTCCCACCACTGATAGCGGGCTTCCTCGACTTCCTTAGGATTGTATTGGGGAGGCAATTGATTCATAACAACATAGGACTAGCGTATAGCGTTTAGCGAATAGCGTATAGGGACATCGTACTATTTCGTAGCCGATTTCTTTCTATACGCTATACGCTGTACGCTAGACGCTGAGCGTTGGTCCTTAAGCAGCTTATATTCAATCGAATCGACGAGGGCTTGCCAGCTGGCTTCGATGATGTTTTCCGAGACACCCACCGTGCCCCAGGAATCATGCGCATCCTGGGACTGGATCAGGACGCGTACCTTCGCTGCGGTGCCGGCTTTTTCATCGAGCACGCGCACCTTAAAATCGGTCAGGTGCATCTCAGAGAGCGTGGGATAAAAGCGCTTGAGCGCCTTGCGAATGGCATTGTCGAGCGCGTTCACCGGGCCATCACCTTCGGCTGAGGTATGCTCCACCACCTTGTTGACCCGCACTTTGATGGTGGCTTCTGAAGTGAGACGGTGATCGCGTTTCTCCATGATGATGCGGAAGCCCTCTAGCGTAAAGAAGGGTCGAACCTCTTTGAGCTCTCGTTTGAGGAGAAGCTCCAGCGATCCCTCTGCGGCTTCGAAGTGGTAGCCTTCATGCTCCAACCGCTGTAAGAGTTTGAGGAGCCGCTTGGCCTGAGGCGTCTCTTTGGAAAGATCCAGCGCTAAATCCTTGGCTTTAAACACAAGCGAAGAGCGGCCTGAGAGCTCGGAGACCAAGATTTTGCGTTCATTGCCAACGGTGCTCGGCTCCAGATGCTCATAGGTGCGGGGATTCTTCATAACCGCGTTGACATGCACCCCGCCCTTGTGGGCGAATGCCGCCGAGCCGACAAACGGTTGATTGGCATGCTGGGCCATGTTGCTGACTTCCGCGACATAGCGCGAGGTGTCGGTCAACTGTTTCAACTTCGCGTCCGGCAAGCAGTTGATCCCTTTTTTCAGTTTCAAGATGGCGATAAGCGAGACGAGGTTGGCATTGCCACAGCGCTCTCCATACCCATTGATCGTCCCCTGCACCTGGACGCAACCCGCCTCAACGGCCGCCAGTGCATTGGCCACCGCAAGGTCGCTATCGTTATGCGTGTGGATGCCCATGGCCACCGGAACGTGGCGTTTCACCTCGGCAATCATCTTCGTGATCTCGCTGGGCAGGCTGCCACCATTGGTATCACACAAGACGATCGCGCTGGCTCCGCCGGCTAAGGCGGCCTTCAGAGTCTTCACCGCATAGTCAGCATCGTCCTTGTATCCATCGAAGAAATGCTCGGCGTCGTAGACCACCTCGCGGTCGTGCCGTCTCAGGTACGCGACCGAGTCTTCGATCATTTTCAAGTTATCCGACAGACTCACCTTTAAAACATCCCGGACGTGCAGATCCCAGCTCTTGCCAAAGATGGTGAGGGTCTTGGTTTCGGCCTTGAGCAACGCGTTGAGATTCGCATCGGCAGTTGCGGTGTCGGCTCGCCGGGTGCTGCCGAACGCGGCTAAGCGGGCAGTGGTGAATCGAAGGCGTTTAGCCAGGCGAAAAAATTCCGCATCCTTGGGATTGGAGCCCGGCCAGCCCCCTTCAATATAGTGCAAGCCGAGGGCATCGAGCTTCTCCGTAATCCGCAACTTGTCAGTGACGGAATACGAGATGCCTTCGGTCTGTGCTCCATCGCGGAGCGTCGTGTCATAGAGTTGAATCGATGACATCGCACGATATCACCGCCAAAACGCAAAAGACCGCGAAAACGCAAAAAAGAACATTAGTGCACCTTTTTGCGTCTTTGCGAAATTTTGCGTTTTTGCGGTGAAACCATTTCACGTTCTCTGTTTGCGAAGCTCAAACGCTTTATGGATCACGCGCATCGCCCGCTCGGCGTGCTGGCGGCGGATGATGCAGGAGATCTTAATTTCCGAGGTTGAGATCATTTCGATATTGATGCGCTCTCGCGCCATGGCTTCGAACATCTTCGCCGCGATGCCCGAGTGGCTGCGCATGCCGATTCCCACAATCGAAAGCTTGGCCACCCCCTCATCCGTCGTCACTTCGCCTGCCCCGATGCGGTGCGACACGCTTCGTGTCACGCGTAGCGTCGATGGCAAGTCGCTCTTGATGACGGTAAAGGACAAGTCGGTTGAGCCCTCGCGGCTGACGTTTTGGACGATCATGTCCACGTTGATGTCTTTGCTAGCTAATTCCCGGAAGATCTCCGCAGCCATCCCAGGCTTGTCCGGCACATCGCGAATCGTGACCTTGGCTTCGTCCTTCTGCAGCGTCACGCCGCTGACGACGATGTCCTCCATCGCCTTGACCGACTTGGTGATCATCGTGCCCTCCCGAAGTGAAAAGCTGGATCGCACATGAATGGGAATCTCAAACCGCTTGGCGACAAAGATGGATCGCGCCTGCATGACTTGCGCCCCCAGCGATGCCATCTCGAGCATTTCATCGTAGCTGATGGCCGCAAGCTTCTTAGCATCGGGGACGATGCGCGGATCGGCGGTGTAGACGCCATCCACATCGGTATAAATCTCGCACAGATCCGCGCCAAGAGCCTTGGCCAGTGCGACGGCCGTCAGGTCAGAGCCGCCGCGGCCGAGCGTGGTGATATCTTGATTGAGGTTCACCCCTTGGAAACCGGCCACGATAACAATGCGACCCTTCGGCAGCTCCTGCACAATCCGCTGGGTCTGAATATCCACAATTTTGGCCTTGGTATGGATGCCATCGGTCAAGATGCCGACCTGTGCGCCGGTAAACGACACGGCGTCCTCCCCGAGCTCATGAATAGCCATCGCCAGCAGTGCTACGGACACCTGCTCTCCGGTCGCCATGAGCATGTCGAGCTCGCGCTCGGCTGGTTGCTGGGTAATTTGCGAGGCGAGCTGCAGCAGCTCATCCGTGGTATCGCCCAGCGCCGAGACGACCACCACCACGTTGGCGCCTTTGCGCTTGGTGTCCACAACCCGCTGGGCCACCCGTTTGATCCGTTCAGGATTCGCGACGGAGCTGCCGCCGAATTTTTGCACAATGAGCCGTCGTTTCATTCGCCCTTCTGTGTGAGCCACGCAAAGAGCTCTAAGCCGTTGTTCATGTTCAATGAGCTCTGGGCCAGCCGCTCAGGGCTTAAGTGCTCGACCCCTTGTTGCGGAAGCCCGCTGCCAATGGCGACCCACAGGGGCGAACAGACGGATCGTTCATCAATCACCGCGGCCATGCGCCAGGGCCCTTGCTCGGGCAACCAGCCGGTCAGCGGCTTGAGCAGCAGCTGGTCGACCCGTTCGACGGCACATAAGCGATCGACCGGATCCGCACTGTCCACTCGCACATGCACATAGACCCAGTCGTGACGCTGCAACAGCGTGGTGAGTTCTTGCAATAGTTTCTCGAATGCCGTCTCGTCAAAGGATGTCAAACCCGGTCGCCACTCCAATCCAAGGCACGTGGCAAACCCCCGCATGGGAAAGCTGCTCGATATCACCGCTCCCGAGAGCCCGGTGCGATCTGAAAATTTACGCGGCTCTTGCCGTGGCGCGGCCCCCCAGAACCATGCCAGATTGGCCGGATTCTCACCAAGATCTAATCGCACGCGGTTAATATCATGCCGCTCAAGTACCAAGGCTGCTTGCTCCATGAGCCGTTGCAATGGTTCCCGCAATGGATCATCAGGCAAATGCTTCTTCCATGATTGGCCGATCAAGACGTCCGGGCCGCTCCGCACCGCGGCATGCTGCACGCTGAGCGCTGGATCGCTGGTGAGAAACACATGGCGCGAACCATGCCCTACCTCCCAGCGCCTCGTGTCTGATCCAAGCTCCGCATTGAGCGCCTGCAGCAGGAGGTTGCTCTCTTTTGTTTGGATATTGCCTGCTGTCGCGTCGGCAACAGCGCCATCCCGCTGAGTCACAAAATCGCAACACCACACGGTTTCCTGAGCCGAGGGCCGAAGATTGGTGCCGGCAGCGTAACACCAACCGGCCGAGGCCTCTAGATCCTCTGGACCCAGGCCGAACAATGCACGGTGCAAGGCGAATCGGTCGCACCATTGCTCGGAACTCTTTTGCCGAATGAGGCCGGCCGCTCCGGCCTGGGCAAGATGCTGCAAATGGACGGCTTTCGCTCCTTCAAGCAGCGAAGCGACATGGGTTCCCTGGCAGGCATGGTCTTCACAGCGGATGATCAGATATTTCATGGAATGAAATTATTATACGCTTATTTCAGACCGACGGCTTTGGCGATCGTCGAGATCGAAGGGGGGAGCGGTTTGGGCACACGGATGCTCTTGATGGCTCGCTCAGGATCTTTGAGCCCGTGGCCGGTGAGGACGCACACGATCTTCAGGCGCGCGCCACGTGACACTCGTGATGTAAAATACCCGGCTCGAGCCAGCTTGAGCAGTCCGGCAATGGAGGCGGCTGAGGCCGGTTCGGCAAACACGCCATCCTCTTGTGCCAAGAGTCGGTAGGCAGAGAGAATTTCTCGGTCCGTGACGGCTTGAATCGCACCGTGCGATTGCCCTGCAGCGGCAAGCGCGCCTTGCCAACTCGCCGGGTTGCCGATGCGAATGGCAGTCGCCACCGTCCGGGGCTTGGGGATGATCTTCCCTTTCACGATGGGAGCCGCTCCTTGGGCTTGAAATCCCAGCATCACCGGCAGGCGCTGGATGCGACCACGGGCGCGATATTCTTGATAGCCCTTCCATTGCGCCGTGATATTGCCTGCATTCCCCACAGGAGTTACATGAATATCCGGCGCGCCACCAAGGGCATCGCAGATTTCAAACGCGCAGGTTTTTTGTCCCTCAATGCGATACGGATTGATCGAATTGACGATCGTCATGGGATACTGCTGGGCCAGCGACTTGACGATGGCGAGACACGCATCGAAGTTTGCCTCGACCGCGGCGATGCTGGCTCCATGAATCAGCGCTTGCGAGAGCTTGCCCAATGCAATCGCCCCGCTCGGAATCAGCACGATGGATCGTAAGCCGGCGCGCGCGGCATACGCACTAGCTGAGGCCGATGTATTACCGGTTGAGGCGCACAAGACGGCCACGGATTTCGCTTCACAGGCTTTTGAAATCGCGAGGGTCATGCCACGGTCCTTAAACGAGCCGGTCGGATTCATCGCTTCGTACTTCAGATAGACTTCCACCTTCTTGCCGATGCGCTCGCTGAGGGTGCGGCTGTGAATCAGCGGGGTATTGCCTTCCAAGAGCGTGACGATCGGCGTGGTGCGTGAGACCGGCAAGTAGGAGCGATAGGCCTCGATGACTCCAGGCCAGGGATAGGGATGGGGCCGAGTCGATGAGGACGGCTTCGTACTCATCCCACCCCCTGTGTGGCGTCGCCGCAGGCGACGCGGGCCGCTGGACCAATGGTCAATCCCAGGGGCCAGCGGACGGCCTTTGGCCAACACGCAGGGGGTGGGATCATGGGATGGCTACTGCGGACGTGGAGCTTCCGTTCGCAGCGCGACAGTCGGCTGCCTGACGAACCCAAGACGGTCGATCGTCTCAAGGGCGCGGCGGACGTGAGACTCTTTGGCTTCGTGCGTCATCATGACGACAGGCACAAAGCGCGCGGCCTTGCGCTCCTTCTGATGGACGCTCGCAATGGAAATGTGGTGGTGCCCCAAGATATTCGCGATACGGGCAAGCACCCCGGGCTTATCCACCGCCATAAAGCGCATGTAGTAACGCGTCTCGATATTGCCCATCCGGCGCAAGCGATGCACGCGCCGAGCGTGATAGGCGGTGAGTGGGATGCGATGGTTGGTCCCGGTGACCAGGTTTCGCGCCACATCCGCGATGTCGGACACCACCGAGCTGGCCGCTGGATTTTGGCCTGCCCCTCTGCCGTAGAACAAGGTGGAACCTACCATGTCGCCATGCACATAGATGGCGTTGTAGACGCCATTCACATTGGCCAGAAGGTGCGTCTTAGCCAGGAGTGTCGGGTGCACCCGTATGTCGAGTTCATGATCGACCTGCTTGGCAATCGCCAGCGGCTTGATGCAATACCCGAGCTCCTCGGCATATTGAATGTCGGCTTGGGAAATTTTGCTAATACCTTCCACGTGAATATCGGACAGGCGGACCTGCTGTCCAAATCCTAGCAGCGTTAAGATGGCAAGTTTGTGCGCCGCGTCATGCCCCTCGATATCCAGTGAAGGATTGCGCTCGGCATAGCCATGGTGCTTGGCTTCTAAGAGCGCCTCATGAAAGCTGAGGCCTTTCTCGCGCATCTGGGTGAGGATGTAGTTGGATGTGCCATTGACGATGCCGAGGATCGCATCCACGTCGTTCGCCACTAACCCTTCGCGCAGCGCCTTAATAATTGGAATGCCGCCTCCGACCGACGCTTCGAAATAGAGATCGGCGTTCGCCTTGGCGGCCGCTCGAAAGAGCTCATGCCCTGCCTCGGCCAGCAGCGCCTTGTTCGCAGTCACCACATGCTTGCCGCGCCGCAACGCTTCGAGCACAAGCGTTCTGGCCGGCTCCAGCCCGCCAATCAGCTCGACGACGATGTGAATGTCCGGATCGCGCAGGATGACCGCAGGGTCAGAAGTCCCTAAGCCTGGTGGGAGGCGAAACCCCCGCCGGCGCCGCAAGTCACGATCGCACACCCGGCGCAGCACGACCCGTGCGCCGATGCGCTCCTCAAGAAGATGCGCCTTCTCCAGAAGGGCCCGAGCGACACCGGTGCCCACCGTCCCCAATCCAATAAGACCAACGTTAATTTTCCGACTCATTCAGAACTCTAATTGAATTCCTGGTTCCTTTTCCACTTTCAACTTTACACTTTTCACTGTATTTCGATGGTCGGGGCGCTGGGATTTGAACCCAGGACCTCGTGAACCCCATTCACGCGCGCTACCAAGCTACGCCACGCCCCGAAATGGCAATCGCGGGAAACCCCTCGCTCCTTCATACCCAATTCTCAATTCTGAGATCAGCGACTCTTGAGAACTCTTTGACGTTGTTCGTGACAAGAACCGCACCAAGAAATAATGCATGCGCGGCGATCAACAGATCAAGCGGACCGATCATTTTTCCGGCGCGCACCAGCGAGGTGCGAAGAACTCCATAGAGGGGAGCGATGGGGGCTTGGAAATCAAGAAGCTCTAACGGAGCCAAAAACTCGCTCAACGCCATCCTGTTTTGTTGGGGGTCACTGCTGTGCGCCACCCCATACTCTAACTCTGCGTAGGTAATAGCCGAAATGCCGACTTCTCCGACATTCAAATCTTGAAACTTGGCGAACGTCTTTTGAGGCTTCTTCTTAATGAGGTAGATACAAATGTTTGTATCCAAGAGGTACTTCATGCAAACGGGCGCTCGCGCTCATGCACTCCTTGATCCCGGCTCGTCATGAAATCTTCGGTGAATTTGGCGCACGCGTCTACCAGGGAGCTCCAGGATTTCTTTTTTGGAATGAGCACGACAAGATTCCCCAGCTTATGAATATAGACGGATTTGCCCGTCAAGCGATACTCTTTGGGCAATCGGACCGCCTGGCTGCGACCGTTCTGGAATAGTTTCGCCTCTTTCATAACCACTAGTATATATCAAAGATATATATCTTGTCAAGTCCCTATTGCATGAAGGAGTTACAGCGTAGCAGGCTCGTCGAATACTGTCAACGACTAGGCTCAGGCTCAGGCGGATTCGGATTTGCCGGAGCGGCGCATGAGGGCGTGGAGCGCCTTGCGGGGCGGACGATGTCGGAAGAGGACGGCTGCGACCTGTTCGATGATCGGTAGTTCCACACGGTGGCGACGGGCGAGTGCGACGGCGGCTTTGGAAGTTTCGACGCCCTCGATCACCATGGGTGTTGAGGCCAGCACCGCTTTTAACGATCGGCCTCGACCAAGCTGCTCACCGAGCCAGTGATTCCGACCAGCAAGACAGGTCGTCACGAGATCGCCAAGACCGCTCAGACCCCAAAAGGTTTCCGCCTTCGCCCCCATGCCCACGCCCAATCGCGCCATTTCGACGACGCCGCGTGTGACGAGCGCGGCTTTAGCATTGGCGCCGAAGCCCAAACCATCGCTTAAGCCTGCGGCAATGGCCAGTGGATTCTTAAGCGCACCCCCTAGTTCCACTCCGATCACATCAGGAGAGGTATAGACACGAAACTGCTCATTCATGAAGGTCTGTTGCACAAACTTGGCAAGCCGCGCGTCCGGTGAAGCTACCACCGAACTGGCGGGATAACCGCCGGCAATTTCCTTGGCGATATTCGGCCCTGAGAGCACCGCAAGCGGTACACGCCCGAGCTCCTCGGTGACGACTTGCGACATTCGCTTGAAACTCCCTTGCTCGAGCCCCTTGGCAACGCTCAAAATAATTTGACGGTCAAGCCTTGCGCGTCGCAGCTTCACCGCCACCTTGCGTAAATATTGGGATGGAACCGCTAAGACGATGAGTTGGGCATTGGTGAGCGCTTCATCCAGATGTGCAGTGATGGGTAACTCTTTTGGAAGACGAATACCCGGTAGGAATTTGACGTTCTCATGCCGGCGCTTGAGGAGGGCGACATACTCGGGAAACGCTCCCCACCAGCGGACCTGGTGGCCGCGCTTGTGGAGGTGAATGGCTAGCGTCGTTCCCCACCCACCGTCTCCGAGGACTGCAACGGTCGTCTTGTGTGGATTCATCGCCGTCACTCTAGCATGGCCTCGTAGAGGCGTCAACATGAGCTGACACAATTGCGTGAGGTTTCTTGTGCTCTCGCCCAACTCGTTCGCTCCGATGCGGCCTCCGGGCGCCCTTGGGCGCAGCCCGGCCACCGAACTCGCCCCGCCGGAGTGCTTCGCTGCGCGAAGCGGCGGGGCTCAGACAGCGGTGGCCGTGGATTAACGACCTGGCCGCACCCTGCGGGCTGAGTCCGCATAGGTCGCTCACGAGTGGGCGAGAGCACATTATTGGCGACTCCTGCCTCTGACCAACCTGCGAGCGGATTATGCGGGCTCAGCCCGAGGAGTGCGGACGCTCTCGGCCGCCATGTCTGACGAGCCCCGATCCCGAAGTAGTGCGTGCTCGGGGCGAGGAGTTTGGCGGACGGTCCGCACACCGAGGGCGACGAGAGCCCGCATCTAAGCGAGCAGGTTTGGTCGGAGGCACCTTGATTAGGCTTGAGCCAGGACCCGCAGCAATGGCGAGGGGATTTACTCTTCGGAGAAGATGTCAGAGGCTTGGACCATCATCGAGAGGATGTGGCGGTAGCCCACGCAGAAGATCTCACGATCGAGGACCACGTAGAAGTGACCAAGAACTTTGTAGCTGACCTGCTCTCCTCCGGTTTCAGGATCCAAATCTTTCGTCACATACACCTGCCGCGGAGGAACTGGATCGAGCGTTTTGGCCCAGTGAATGGAATCGGCTGTTGAAGGCACCGTGATCCGAGATTCCACATGATAGGTGCAGCGGCGCATGACCCGGGTGGCACAATCGCCCTGCTCCATGAGCTCGCTGACGATGCAGTCGCGCTTGAGCCAATCGTTCGACGTCAGGTTTCTGACCAGGATTTGTCTCATGCAGAGTCTCGGAAGGAGAGATCGCAGGAAAATTGGGGGTCCAGTCGGTTGAGTTCAAACACCAGCATGACCACCCGAATTTTCAGCGCCGGCGCATGCGTCCGCTTCCAGGCTGAATACAGATCGAGGAACGCATCCAGCGTACGCTCAAAGATCGCCTTGCGCTCATAGCCCTCAAACTCCTTCAAGAACCGCTTAAATCGCGCTTCGAAGACTTCGGGCGCGGTTGGAACCAGTTTCGTCTGTGGTGCCGGTCGTTGGAACATTGCTACCTCCTGAGGGACCAGTAGCTTAATTTACTATTTATAAGTCTATTTAAAATAAACATTATTTCTGGATAAGCGTCAAGGGCTGGAGGAACTATTTTGGAGGGAGACTTAAAAGGACTTAACGGATGTGAAACGCGAAGGGGCAAATCGCTTGGAACGCGCACCAGCGACAGGCATGCTCTTGCGGCTTAGCACCAAACTTCCCCGCTCTGATCCCTGCGGCTGCTTCACGCAAGAAGGTGGCGGCACGAGCCATCCCTTCCTCCGTGACTTCGGCACGGCCGATGAGATCGGTCTCTAAAAACCGCAGCTCCATCCCAGCGGGCGGCACGCCATGGAGCGTGCGCCAGGCCAGCGCATAGATCAGGAGCTGCAACGATTCTCGAGTGCGGCGATCGGCTTCGGCCTGCTCATGCACCTCGGAAGATTTATAGTCGATGATCACGATGTTCTCTCCCTGGCGGTCCACTCGATCCCACCGGCCGACCACCAGCAGACCATCGAGAGGAAATTTGAACTTTTCTTCAATGAGCAGCGGCCGTTCGGGTGCTTGCTGTTGGCGTTGGTAGAAACGCCGCAGCGTTTCTCGGCCTTGGGCAAACCGCAGCTGCTCATGTTCTTGCGTCAGAAACCCTTCAGCGCTCCAGGCTTGCTCAAAGGTGGCGAGCAACTCCGTCTCGGCCATCTCCTGCCCAGCCAGGCGCTGCCTGAAGAAGGCTTCGACCGCCTTGTGGAGCGCCGAGCCATACGCGACCAGGTGGTGGCGCATGACAGGCACCTTCAGCACATGGCTGTAGCGGTACTTGAGCGGACAGGTCAGATAATCGTCCACTCCATGCGGATCAAGCCTGAGGATTCTTCTCGCAGGGTCGGAAGCGCTCAGCGGCAGCGGCTCCTGTGCCCTGGAACGCGCAATCAACTCCTTGGCGTTCGCAATCCTCGCCGGAGGACTAGGACTGGCAAGGTCCAACGCTTCCAAGACAAACTGGCTCACCTTTCGAACGGTCTTGCCCCCATAATCATACGCGCAGGAAAGATAGAGAGCATGCTTGGCCCTGGTCATGCCGACGTAAAACAGTCGCCGTTCTTCCTGCAAATGGTAGTCCCCCGAAGGCAAGATATCCTGAATCAATGCATCGGGCAGCTCGATGGTGTCACGCCGCCGTAGCGTCGGAAACCTCCCCTGCACCAAGCCGACCATGAACACGACGGGAAATTCCAGCCCTTTGGCTTTGTGAATCGTCAGCACATGGACGCAATCCGCCCAGGCATCATCTTCATTCGGCGCTTCGTGGCCCATCGCCTCAAACAGCTCCAGGTGTTGCATGAGCTCAGGCAGCCGGCCTGCGACGAGCTCTTCGATCCGGCGCAGTTGTGAAAAAAATGCTGCGATCGTCTGGAGTCGCAACAGATCCTCCAACCGCTCCTCTTGGCTTAAGCGCGCAAGCCAGCCTCGATCCGAGAGCCATTGGTAGAGCACCTGGCCGCTGGAACGGGTGCGCGTCTGCTCAAGCAACCGGGCCACATCCTCTTGCAGCTGTGTCAGCTGCCGCTTGCCCGCTTCGCTGATGGCCTCGGCCAGCGTGGGCTCTTGGTTCAGCTGCTCCAGCACGCGGCGAAAGCTGTGGTTTGTCTTGCGGCCATGGGCGAGTACCAGGCTCAGATCCTGCATCGCACAGCCATAGAGGGGCGAGCTGGCCACGTGAAACCAGCTGAGGCTATCATCCGGATCAGCCAAGGTCTTAAGACAGGAGAGCAGAATCTTGGTTTCTTCACGCGCAAACAGGCCGCTCGTACCGCTAAAGCGCCAGGGCACACCAGCGACATTGAGCGCTCGCAGAAAGCCATCCGCTTCCCGATTAGAGCGCACGAGGATGGCAAACTCGCCAGGCCGGCGGACGCCGGATTCGATCTCTGGCCGAATCGTGGCGGCCACCCAATCCGCTTCGCTTGAGACGGTATCAAAAATTCTCAGGTGCGGCGGATCGCCGGCGTGCGTCGTCTTCGCCACCAGTCGCTTCTCGATGCCTTGCTTGGTTTCCAAACGATCCGGATTGTTCAATCGAATCAATCGGTAGGCGCAATCTAAAATCGGTTGGCCCGAGCGAAAATTGTCCGTGAGCACCACCGTGCGCACGGCCGCATAGTGCTCCAAAAACTTCAGCATGTTGCTGATCGCCGCCCCGCGCCACTTATAGATGCTCTGGTCATCATCCCCCACGACCGAGATCGGGGCCCCTGGATCAGCCAGCAGCCGCAGCAACCGATACTGCGCGTAGTTGGTGTCTTGAAACTCATCGACCAGGATGTACCGGAAGCGCGACTTCAGGGCGGCCTGGATCTCAGGATGCTGCTCCAGTAAGCGGATGGCCAGCAGAACCTGATCGCCGAAATCGATGGCGTCGGCGTTTCGGAGCAACGGCTCATAGGCGGCGTAGGCTTCGGCGACTTCGAGGATGCGTTGTGCCTCCGGACTCTCTGAGGGTTGGATGGAGCGCGCGTAGGCGAGGTAGTCTTCTGGACTGACGGCTTCATCTTTGGCGCGAGCAAAAACGGTCAAGAGCGCATCCAGAAATCGGGTGGGATCGTTGAGCGGCCGCAGCGATTGCAACGGGAGTTCGAAGGCGCGCCGGCGCAAGAAGACACCCTGCTCAGGGCTGGAGAGCACGCGCACGTGCGGAGAAAGTCCTAGTTGCGTTGCGTGCTCTCGCACGAGCTGGTCGCCGAAGGCGTGAAAGGTCCGGATGGCAATGTCCAGATAGCCGTACGGCACGAGCAAGTCGACCCGCTCCTCCATCTCAGCGGCCGCCTTCTCGGTAAAGGTCAGCGCGAGGATTTCGTCTGGACGGGCCCGTTTGGTGGCGATGAGCCAGGCGATGCGGCGGGTAATGACCGTGGTCTTGCCGGTGCCAGCCCCGGCAATAATCAACAGCGGGCCACCCTCATGGGTGACCGCTTGCCGCTGAGCCGCGGTCAAATCCTCAAGCAGCGGCTCATCGGTCCCTACGAGCATTAGGGTTTGACGACGGTCAAGTCAAAGGCGTACTCAAGGACCTTTTGCGGCCAGTCGTTGGCATCAAACTCGGTTTTAATGCCAGTCATGAGCCGCATCTTTTTAGCCTTCCTTGAGGGATTCCAAAATGCCACGAGTCCGTCGTGCACCACCCCGGGATAGAGATACCCGTTTTGCAGCGCCGACTGCTGCAAGAGCGCGAAGCGATTTTGCGGTTTCTGGGCGAACATTTTCCCCACCGGAATGCTAAACCCGAAGTAACCTGGACTCGCACTCTCCAGCATGCCCCTCGTTGTTCCTGCGACCCCCTGCCGGAATTCCGCGAACGCGGTCACATAATCGGTGCTGATCGCGCTGTATTGCCCCCCTTGATCATCCACCAAGACAAATTCCGACTGGTGAATACGGATTTTTTGTTCGCCCTTGTTGGCGATCTTGACGTAAAACACCAGATGCTCCGGGTAGTAGGGGTTCATGCCGGCGAATGTACCGAAGATGGCCTTGTCGTTAAAGAGCGTGAGGAGATAGGCGGGGGTGGCGTGCATCAGCTGGAACTCGACATTGCCTTTGGTCTCGGTCTGTGTCGTCGGCTCTAAGTTCCAGAGCACCTGCTGGGCGACCTCAGGCACTTCGGCCATCGGACCGCGCGACGGGCGCTCTAAGAGCAAGGAACTTTTCCGTCCACATCCGCACGCCACCACCGCCAGTGCCAGCCCGATGATCAGGTATCGCATTCCGATTCCTCCTCGTTAGACTCGCTCGAATGGATCGAACAGTTTCTTGTATTCCTCTAAACAGTACCGATCGGTCATGCCGGCAATGTAGTCGCAGATCACGCGATAGGGATCTTCCTTTTTTGAAAGGCGCAGGCGCGTGGTATTTGGCAGCTGTTCCGGCTTGCTGATGTAGAGCGAGAAGAGCTCTCCAATGAACCGCTTGGCCTTATCCGCCATGCGAATGACCCGGTAGTGATGATAGAACTGGTTCCAGAGAAACTGCTTCAGGGGCACGCGCAGTGCGCGCATGTGATCGCTGAATCCGATGAGCCGCTGGGAACAGGCGCGCACGGCGGTCACCGAATCGATGTGCTGCGCTTTGAGCCGTTCGCTGCTGGCCTGGACCAGGTCCAACACCTGTCGGTGGATCAACGTGCGGATAATTTGATGCTGTCGCATCTCGGGCTCTAACTCGCCCCAGGTTTGCGTGACCAAATCACGTGCTTGGCGCCAGAGCTCCAACCGCTCAAGCTCCTCTTCTTTAAGGATACCTGAGGCTAGCCCATCGTCAAGGTCATGATTGTCATACGCGATTTCATCGGCGATGTCGGCAACTTGGCTCTCTAACAGCGGCGCAGAGCTCGGATCCAGCGCGACCGGCATGTCCGGCAGATCGTACGGCGCGCGGTGCTTGTTAATACTCTCCCGCACTTCCCAGGTCAGATTCAACCCTGGAAATCCTGGATAGCGTGTCTCGAGCACATCGACGACGCGCAAGCCCTGGATGTTGTGTTCGAACCCTCCGTGGCCCTCCATGAGCCCGCGCAAGGCATCTTCGCCGGCATGGCCGAAGGGCGGATGGCCGATGTCATGAGCCAGCGCGACGACCTCCACCAAATCTTCATTGAGCCGAAGAATGCGGGCGATGGAGACGGCGATTTGAGCCACTTCCAGTGTGTGGGTCAGGCGCGTGCGGTAGTGATCGCCTTCATGATTCACGAAGACTTGCGTTTTATATTCCAAACGGCGGAATGCGGTCGTGTGGATGATGCGGTCACGGTCGCGCCGGTAGACGGTGCGGTAGGGATCCTCGGACTCTTGATGCTGGCGTCCGCGCGTGGCGCGGCTTTTCAGGGCGTAGGGGGCCAGCCACTGTTCCTCGCGGGCCTCGAGCTCTTCCCGCGACGTCAGGAGCGAGGCCGTATCACCGAGTGAGGAAGGTGTAGAGTGCATCCAACGACTGAGAAATCACTTTGGTTTCGGAGACTGTGGGAAAAAAGTTGGTGTCTCCGTTCCATCGCGGCACGATGTGCAGATGCAAATGGCCGGGGATGCCGGCTCCGGCGGTTCGTCCCAGATTCAGACCCACGTTCCAGCCCTGAGGGCCGAGCGTACGCGTCAGTTTCTTCATCACCTGTTGGCTCAGGCGCAACATTTCGCCCCATTCCTGCGACGTCAAGCGTTCTAAGGTGCCGACATGGCGATAGGGAGCGATCATGACATGGCCGTTATTGTACGGATACCGATTCAAGAGCGTAAACGTAGAGGTGCCGCGAGCCACGACATGGTGGATGCGGTCTTGGCTCTTGGTGCGCTTCGCCGTGCAAAAAATGCATCGCCGACTCTTAGTGCGTCGGTAGAGAAAGGCGGTGCGCCATGGTGCCCAGAGCCGGTCGATTGCCGCCATTTAGGTTCCGTACAAGTTCATTAACAGATGCAGGTCTTGGGGTTCCCAGACCCACATATTCACCGTCTTGGCAAACACGCGCGCATCGTGCTGCATCTGGGCGTTGGTGATCACGACTTTGCGCGCCGGCCTGGGCGTTTGGTCGCGACAAAACGCTTCAAAGTGAGCGATCGTGGCTTCGTCGACTTGTCCTTCCTGAACCGATGCGCACCACCGTTTGCCTTCCCCCTCGGCGATGAGGTACCGGATCTCCCCGCCTGCTGCAGGCTCATGCGCTCGAATGGCCTGAAACCGAGGCAGCCGCCCTGTCTTGGAGTCTAGCGAGATCGTCTCGTCGTCAAATTTGCTAAACAGCGCGGCCACTTGGTCAGGAAAGGAGCGCGCGCGCGCCTGCTCCCACTGCTCCCAGATGGTGCGCAGGTACCGCTCAAAGCGGCCGCTGACATCCTGCGTCGACACCCGTGTGCCGGCCCGTTGAGCGGCTAGGACGGTCGAGAGCCAGCAGCGCAGAACCGGATCAGGCACCAGCCAGCAGGTGCCATTCCGCTTGGCCAAATCTCGCTCCACCAACATCTGGAGTGATTCGGAGAGTCCTCCTCGGCCCATGCGTTTGCCGATTGCGGTCATGGTGCGCGCCCCCTCCGCCACGTGATGCAAGGCATCGAGCGCGCGCGCGCCTCCCCGAAGCTGCAGCAGTCCCTCGGTTCGCGAGACGCACCACTGGTGCAGCGGACCGTTCGCGCTGCCAATCAAATCTTGAGCCGTACGAAAAAACAGCTCATGGGAGAGTGCCGTCGCGCCGGCCATCGTTGCCAACTCCCGCAGCCGCTGCAGGAATAACGCCAGATACCACGGGTAGCCGTCAAACCACTGGATGAGAAACCGGCCAAACGGCTTAGCTCCCCGCACTCTCTTCAGCTCCTGAATGATCCACGCGCTGGTCCGAGCCGGATCCAGCGTCTCTGACGTCAGAAGCTCAAACTGTCCGAAGAGCAGCTGCAGCCGCTCGCGCAGGATCAGACGGGCTCGATAGGGTGAAGAGCTGGAAAGGACAAAGAGCGTTGCCGGCCACGTCATGACCCGCTTGCCCAGTTCATGAAAGGCATGGGCGAGTCCCATCTCTTCAAGATGCAAAAATTCATCGAGGATCAGGACGCACGACCGGCCGCGATCCTCGATCAAATGCGGAATGGCGTCCAGGGCACGGGTAAACGCCTCGCCATACAATCGCCTGGCAAGCAACGGCTCGATGAGCCGCATGGCGGCGACAGTCTTGGGCAACTGTTCTGGGGCACAGCCCCCGGCTTGCAGGATCGCGTTGAGCAGGCGCTGAATGAAGCTGCGGCAAGACTCCCGGTACACAGGACAATAGATCAGCGAGAGCGACGAGGGCTGGCGGCTCAGCAACTCTTCGAGCTGAAAGGTTTTGCCGCTTCCCGGCGGCCCGATGAGTGCCAGGTTGTGACGAAACCCGTCTGCGAAGGCTTGGAGGCGCTGCTCCAGGTGAGACGCCAACGCAGGACGAAGGTTTAACTCAGGCATTGTGGGGGATCAATCCTTTGGCAATAAGGCTAGGGTGTTTTTTGCCACGGCACCATCACGGATCTCAAAAAACAGGGCGCGATCGCCGACGCTTCCCAGAGGCATGCCCTGCCGAAGATCTCCACCAGGACTCACCAGGATGCGGTTCAGCCCTGCATACACGGTGAGATATCCATCAAAATGATCCAGCACGACGGTTTTCCCCCAACCGGAAAGCTGATGGGTCGCCACCGCTACGCGTCCGCTGCGCGAGGCTCGCACCAAGCTGCCGGTCGGTGCAAGGATCGCGACGCCGGTTGAGCGACTTGCCGGTTTGACTGCACCTCGCAGCGGCCATAAGAACTGCCGCGTCTCCGGGGGCAACGGGAGATAGAGCCGTTGCCCGACTTGGAGCTGGGTCGCGCTCGGGATCCGGTTGACCGCAGCCAGCACACGTGGCTCCAGCCCATATGAGCGCGCGATGCGCCAAAGCGTTTCGCCCCGTTGAACCACATGATAGGAGCCTTGGAGCGTAGGCCGTGAAGTTGAAGGTGGTAGTGGCGCAAGCGTGGTGGTGTCGGTTGCGGCGCAGCCGGCAACCCACAACGAGAAAAAAAACCAGCGGGCGATGGGAGTCGAACCCACGACATTCAGCTTGGGAAGCTGACGTTCTACCGCTGAACTACGCCCGCATTGCATGGCGATATTATAATGGGGGAACCACACCTGTGCGAATGAATTGTGGAGTATTGCGGATTATGGTTTTCAAGCCGCGGGTGGCGGCTTCAGGATCAGGCGCAGCACACACAGCCCTGACCACGGCCACGCAGCGAGCTCCGGCCTGCAAGGCCTCGTTGAGCGTTGCCGGCTCAATGCCTCCGATACAGACGACCGGAATGGTCACACGCGCCATCACCTGGGTAATCAGCGCGGTTCCCACGCAGCCGTACGCCGGTTTGGTGGGAGTAGAAAAGATCGGTCCGCAGCCAAGATAGTCCGCCCCTTCCTGTCCGGCCGCCAGGGCTTGCTCAAGAGTGTGGGTCGACTTGCCGATCAGCGTTCCAGGCGCCAACTGCTTGCGCGCTTCGGCAATCGGCATGTCCTCTTGCCCAACGTGCACGCCGTCAGCGCCGACTTGGGCGGCAATCGCGACGCGATCATTGAGGATGAACGGGATGCTGGATGCTTGCGTGAGGGCGCGCAGGCGGCGGGCATCTTTGAGCAGATCCGAGTCGGAGGAAAGCTTATCTCTGAGCTGGAGGACATCGGCGCCTCCCTGAATGGCGGCTGAGGCCACCTCGATCGGATCGCGTGATCCGATCACGTGCCGATCAACGATGACGTAGAGTTGCCACATGGAGTAGGAGGTCCCGTTCGACTTCATAAGTCCGAAACCGCAAGCGCTGGAAGACCGGGGTCATCCCAGGCGCGATGAGCCGGCTGCACTCTTCAAGGGTGCGCAGTGACTCTTTGACCCGTTGGAAATTAATCAAGAGTAACCGCTCAAGTGAGCGCTCAGCTCGCGCCGGAGCACGACGGCCGACATCCCGGCCGCTCTGACGCGCGCGCAACAGCATTCGCTGATCCACTGGCAGCCGGGCGAGCGCATCAGCTACGGCGTGGCGTAAGGCGCGCAGGCGGCGAAACGGCGCGGATGCCTCGAAGGCAAAGCGGACGATATCTTCGCACACCCGCAGCCCTTCCAGCGCCCGGTTGCCGTTGGCATCCAGAATGCGCAAGAGGGCTTGCCGGTTCATGCGGCCCGTTGAATTCGCTCAATCAACCCGGTTGTGGAATAACCGCGCACCAGAGGAACCCGCACCACCCGACCACCCCAGGCGTTGACCTCCTCCGCTCCGACAATCCGCCCTCGTCCCCAATCCGCTCCCTTGACCAGCACATCGGGGCGCAACAGCTCTACCAGACGCTGCGGGGTTGATTCATTGAACACGGTAACGTAGTCCACGCTGGCCAAGGCGGCGAGCAGCCTGGCCCGGTCGCGCTGGGACATGATGGGGCGAGAGGAGCCTTTGAGCCGACGAGTCGAGCGATCGCTATTGAGAGCCACCACGAGCACATCACCGAGATGTTTCGCTCGCTCAAGGAGCGTGACATGGCCGGCATGCAACAAATCGAAACAGCCGTTGGTGAATACGACGGTGCGCCCATGCGCGCGATGCCGACGGAGGATCCGCTGCAGCGCCGCTGGAGAAGTGATCTTCGCGCGGCTGGCGCTAGGTCGACGTGATAAGGGCATCTTCCACCAATCCACAGAGAATATGCCCGATGGTCAGATGAACTTCTTGAATCCGCGCCGTCACCTTGGAGGGCACGCAGATACACACATCGCACAGTGACGCCATGTGGCCACCGGTGCCGCCGGTCAGCCCAATCGCGAAGAGTTTCAGCGGCTTTGCCGCCTGAAGCGCCTTCACCACATTGGGTGAGTTGCCGGAGGTGGAAAGACCGATCGCGACATCGCCTGGTTGGGAGAGCCCTTCAAGCTGGCGAGAGAAGATCTGCTCAAACGTATAATCATTCCCGATGGCGGTGACACTGGCCATGTTTTCAGTCAGCGAAATCGAAGGGAGTGAGCCCCGCTCTTTCAAGAAACGGCCAACAAACTCGCCGGCCATGTGCTGGCTCTGCGTCGCCGAGCCGCCATTGCCGAACCAGATGATCTTGCGCCCCGCCTTAAGCGCCTCGGTCATCCGGGTTGCGGCTTGCGCAATGAGTGCGAGCTGTGTTTCGGGCAGCTCGCTATGCAACCGGCCGGTGTCGGTCAGAGCCGCTCGGATCACGTCGTATGCCATGGGGTCAGCCAAAAAAAATCTTGGCAATGTTATACAGTTCCTTATCTACGGTCTTGAGCTGTCCCGTGGCCTGCTCAATCGGGATGCCAACCACCTGAGTGCCCTGCAAGCTGGCCATGTACCCGAACTTGCCTTCAAGGGCCAGCTCCACCGCCTTGACCCCGAAGCGAGTGCCGAGAATCCGGTCAAACGCCGTGGGGCTCCCGCCCCGTTGCAGATGTCCGAGCACTGTCACGCGTGTCTCATACCCAGTGCGCTCTTCAATGAGTTTGCCCAAGGCATGGCCGACGCCGCCTAAGCGGACATGCCCGAATTCATCCAACTTGTCCTCGGTGATGACATTGGATTGCCCTTTGAATTGCGCCCCCTCCGCCACCACGATGATGCTGAAATCTTTGCCCCGACCGTGACGTCTTTTGATGATGTCGCAGACCGCCTCCAGGTCAACGGGCTCCTCAGGAATCAGAATAACATCCGCTCCACCGGCAATGCCCGCACAGGTGGCGATCCAACCCGCATGGCGTCCCATGACCTCGGCGACCATGATCCGGTGGTGGCTTTCCGCCGTCGTGTGGAGCCGGTCGATGGCCTCCATGGCGATATTGACGGCCGTATCAAACCCGAAGGTGTAATCGGTTTGAGAGAGATCATTATCGATCGTTTTTGGCACCCCAACCACCTTTACCCCTTCCTTGGACAATTTGGTGGCCACGCCCAGCGTATCCTCGCCTCCGATAGCAATAAGGACATCCAACTGCAATCGCTTAAGCGTCTCCAATAGCTTGGCATGGTCTTCCGGGCGTTTATACGGATTGGTGCGCGAGGTGCCCAGGATAGTGCCCCCTTTGGGTAGGATGCCCGAGACCGATTCCAGCGTGAGGGGCAGCACGTCGCCCTGGATGAGCCCTTTCCAGCCGTTCCGGATGCCAAAGACTTTGATGCCGGCTTGCAGCGCGCGCCGCGTCACCGCCCGGATCACCGGATTCAGCCCAGGACAGTCGCCTCCTCCCGTCAACATGCCGAGTTGTTTGATCGCCATTATTCCTTTTCTCCCATGAGTTGATCAATGTAGTCCGTGCTGATCTGCCCACGCCAGAACACCGGATCGCTGAAGATTTGCCGGTGCAGCGGAATGGTCGTGCGCAGCGGCTCGATCAGGAACTCCTCCAGCGCGCGCTGCATCACCCGAATGGCCTGCTCCCGCGTCGAGCCGGTCGTAATCAGCTTCGCAAGCATCGAGTCATAGTACGGCGACACGTCATAGCCGGTGCCGACATGCGTATCCACCCGCACCCCTCGGCCCCCTGGTGCATGATAGACCGCAATGCGTCCCGGACTTGGGCTAAACCCATTGGAGGGATCTTCCGCATTGATGCGGCACTCAATGGCCCATCCCTCGATGGTCACGTCATCCTGCTTCATCCCCAGCGATTCACCTGCCGCGATCCGAATCTGCTCTTTGATCAGATCCAATCCGGTCACCATCTCCGTCACCGGATGCTCTACCTGGATCCTCGTATTCATTTCGATAAAGTAAAACGAGCCGTCCTTGTTCAAGAGAAACTCCACTGTGCCGGCCGAAGAATACCCGGCAGCCTTGGCCCCGCGCACCGCCAGCTCGCCCATCTTGCGCCGCAGCTTGGCGTCCACTGCCGGCGATGGAGCTTCCTCGATGAGCTTTTGATGGCGCCGCTGAATGGTGCAGTCGCGCTCCCCCAGATGGATGATGTGCCCGGACTTATCTCCCAGAATCTGGAACTCGACGTGGCGAGGCTCTTCGAGATACTTTTCTACAAAGACGTCACTGTTACCGAAACTCGCTTCGGCCTCGGCTTGGCAGGTCATGAGCGCGCTGATGAGCCGCACGTCGTTGTGGCACACGCGCATGCCGCGCCCCCCGCCCCCGCCAGCTGCCTTAACGATGACCGGATACTGAATGCGCCGAGCGGTCTTGAGCGCTTCCTCCTTGCTCTTGACCGCCGTCATGCTGCCCGGAATGATCGGGATGCCGGCCTTGCGCATCAGATCCTTGGCCGCGATCTTATCGCCCATGAGCCGAATGGCCTGGGCCGAGGGCCCGATAAAGCTGATATTGCAGGACTCGCAGATTTCCGCAAAGTGGGCGTTTTGGGAGAGAAAGCCGTAGCCAGGATGGATGCCATCCACATCGGTGATCTCCGCCGCGCTGACGATGGCGGGAATATTGAGGTAGCTCTGCCCGGCTTTGGGGCCGCCGACGCAAATGGCCTCATCCGCCAGCCGGACATGCAGACTGTTGCGGTCGGCCTCGGAATAAATGGCGACCGTTCGGATCCCCATCTCCTTACAGGTGCGGATGATCCGAACCGCAATTTCGCCACGATTGGCTATCAGAATTTTTGAAAACATGTGTGCCTCACGCCCGAAGCGCAAGGACCGGGCTATGCGGGGGGTTCAACGGTGAACAGCGGCTGGCCGAACTCCACCGGATCGCCATTTTGAAGATGAATTTCGGTAATGCGCCCGGCGACTTCGGACTTGATTTCATTCATCAACTTCATGGCCTCGATAATGCAGACCACCTGCCCGACTTCAAGGTCCTGGCCGACTTCCACAAATGGTGGCGCATCAGGCGCCGGCGTTCGGTAAAAGGTGCCGACCATCGGCGACTTGATGATGATGCGGCGGCCTTCTTCAATAGGCTTCATGGTAGCAGCCCCTGCGGCTTGAGGCTGCGGCAGGCCAGTGACATATTCAACGATCTGAGGGGAGGGGCTCGTCGTGGCTTTTTTCAGGCGGATGCGCAGTCCTTGATGCTCCATTTCCAACTCCACCAGCCCGCGGCTTTCCATGAGCTGGAGCATCTCTTCGATCAGGCGAAACGCTTCTCGGTCGGATGACTTCAGACGTTTCTCCACTGCACCCTCCCTCGTTACACGCGAGAGACGTACGATCCGGTTCTCGTATCGACCCGGATCAGGTCCCCGGTATCCACAAACAGGGGCACTTGAATCGTGGCACCGGTCTCCAAAGTTGCCGGCTTCATCCCCCCCTTGGAGGTGTCACCCCGAACGCCGGGTTCGGTGCTCTGAATGTGCACGTCCACAAACATGGGGGGTGCGATGCCAATAAGCTGCCCGTCATGAAACTGGCCTTCCAGCTCCATATTTTCTTTGAGAAAGCCGGCTCCCTTCCCGAGAATCTCAGCCGGCACCGTCACCTCTTCAAACGACTTGGTATCCATGAGATGGAACGTATCAGCCGAGCGATACAGATACTGCAGCGAGCGCTTCTCGATGTAGGCTTCCTGGAACTTTTCGCCGGCTCGGAACGTCCGCTCGATCACCGAATCATCGCGCATCCGGCGCAACTTGGTGCGGACAAATGCGCCTCCTTTGCCTGGCTTGACATGCTGATATTCGACGATCAGCCAGAGCTGGCCATCCATGACGATGGCCTCGCCATTCTTAAACTCATTCGTGGAAATCATCCCTTCTCCAGTGAGGTAATGAGCGCGTCCAGCCCCAGCCGATAGCTTACAGGCCCGAAGCCGCAGACCTGTCCCTGTGCGACCGGCGCGATAAGCGAGTGCTGCCGGAACTCTTCCCGCGCGTAAATGTTGGACAGATGCACCTCGACGGTGGGGAGCCCGGCGGCTTCGATCGCGTCGCGGATCGCCACGCTCGTGTGGGTGTACGCGGCGGGATTGATCAGCAACCCGTCAAAACGGCCCTTCGCCTGCCCGATCGTCTCGACAATCTCGCCCTCATGATTGGACTGGACGATCGTCATCTTCACGCCGCGCAAGACGGCCAGGCGCTTAAGGTCCTTGTTGATCGTCGCCAAATCGGTCGTGCCATACATGGCCGGCCGGCGCCCACCCAACAACTGCAGATTCGGACCGTGGATGACCAGGATCTTCATGCGCTAGGTCGCTCGGCTTCCTCAATGAGCATCACGGGGATGCCGTCGCGAATCGGGTAGCGCCGATGACACCGCACACAGACCAAGCGCTCGCCTTCAAGCTGGATCTCGGTTTTGCAAGCGGGGCACGCAAGAATTTCCAACAGTTTTGGATCAATCATGGGAGGACTTCCTCCTGGTGGGGTGTTTTAATGCGTTCAACGTTCGTCAAGGTTTGATCCACATCCTTAAGGGCCTTCTCTGCCTGGTCATACTGGCTGTTCGCGTTTCGGAGGTGGACTCCGACCTTTCGAAATTCCTCTTGGGAAAAATTGCGGACCTGCGAGGCCAAGTGCTGGAGCGCAGCTAGCACCTCTTCTGCGCGATGTTCGATTTCAAGCCCTTTTAGCCCCTGAGCGATCGTGACGAGATATGCCCAGAACGTCAACGGTGAAGTCAGAAATACATTCTTTGCTTGTGCGTATTCATACAGGCCGCCGTCTTCCGTGAAATCCTTGCTCGCCACTAACTCGTAGAACACGGCCTCCGACGGAATAACCATCAGAGCAAAATTGTAGGTTCCCTCCTGCGGCCGGATGTATTCCTTTACTTCATCAATCTTCTGTCGGACCTTTCGTTTGAACTCCGTCCGAAGAGCCGGACGTTGCTGCTGATCAGCACTCCGCATCCTCTTGTAATCTTCCAACTGGAGTTTTGAATCAATCGGAATCAACTTCTCGCTGAGGCGCACCACAAACTCGACCTTCTTCCCGTCCGAGAACGTATAATCCTCTTCGTACTGTTTGGGTAACTTGTCGGCGAGGAGGTTGCGGACAATGACTTCGCCGAGCTCTCCGCGGAGCTGCTGTGGTTTTAACAAATCATTGAGTTCGCCGACCTTTCCTTGCAAATCGCGCAGTCCTTCGATTTTCGTCTGGACCGCCCCAAACCCCTGATGGATTTGAGTAATCTGTTCAAGGCTGTACTGCTGCCGTTTGATAAGTTCCTCATCCCTCTGCTTGATCAGCAGTTCTCGTTCCTCGACCTGTCTCCTCGCAGCGTTTTCGAATGATTCAACCTTAAGCCGAATAAGCTCATCAAATCCTCTCGTCTTGAACTCATCTAGTTCAGACTTGAGCGCCACGGCTGTCGACTTTAGGACAGCGGCCTGCCGGACAACATAGAGGAGCACCATGACTAAAATAAACCCGACGATGAAGTCCATTAGCCACCTGCCTTCGTCAAATACCGCATACGGAGTTGATACAGCGTATCGGTGAGCAACCGCTGCTCATCAACCGTCAAATTGCCTTTTGTTTTTTCTTCGATAATGCCCAGCAAATCGATCGCGTATTTTGCCTGACCCAGGTTGGCCGCTTGTTTGCGTGTGACCGGGTGCGGCACATCGCCCAGCGCAATCAGCGCCTCCATCGCAATGCCGGAAATAAACAGTTCAAACCGTGCTTGCACAGGCCCTTCAGGCTCTTCCCGGCTGCGTGAGGGTTCAGGCGTCGGCGAGCCTGGAACTTGTTTTTCACGCTCGGCCTGCTCTTTCCACGACTCATCGACGCGCTTCTCGACCGGTTCAGTCATGAAGCATCACTCCGGCGTAGCCGACCGCCGCATAGGGATCGCCTCCGGCATCGGCACTCGTCGCATAGGCGTGAAGCGTGCCGTGCGTTGCCCCAAGCCGACGGGCCGCCTCCATCACACACAGGAGCGCTCCAAACCCGCAGAACGCCCCACGCTCCTGAGCCATTTGATGTCGTAGGGCAGCACTATCCAAGGTGACGAGGGCATCGACGACATGGCGATCGTTCGCGCGAACCCGATCGACCGGCTGATACTGCGACAAATCGCTGCTGGCCACCAGTAACACAGGTTCTTCTTGGAGCCGCACCACCTGAGCGAGGGCTTGCGCCATCATATGGCACTCCTCCACATCGTCAATGCCCATGACCACCGGAACGATCTGTAGATCGCTTGGCCCCAGCGCTTGCAGAAACGGCAGGATCACTTCCAGCGCATGCTCGCCGCGATGGGCCGACGGATCAACCGTGAGAAACGGGCATCGCTTCAGCAACGCCTCGACACAGCGCTCATCGATCGGAACCTCTCCAAGCGGGGTGCGGTACGCTCCGGCCCCCATCACCGCCCATGGCAGCCAGGTCCCGGTATGGGAAGGCCCCAGAAGAATGCAGCGCCGAGGGAGGCGGACTCGCGAGAGCGTCGATCCAGTGACAGCACCACAGCGATCCAGGCTCCCATGGGGCACCACCACGGCCTGTGCGGCCATCGGCGACGGATCGCCCTTGGTGAGTCTGCGAATAGCTTGTGCAAGCTGATCCGCCTGCGCCGGGTAGTAATATCCCGCCACCCCTGGCCGTCTCACGCAAGAAACTATCATCGTCTCACATTCGACCCCTTCTATTTTGAGCTAGTGCGCAGGGCCATTGGGTGAAATGATGACTTGTGCACGCTGATCGACTGTCAAATAGCGCGCGGCGGCTTCATTGACTATGTCCAGTGTTACGGCATTGATCCGTTCTTCATACCGTTTCCAGGCATCGTAGCCGAGCCCATAGAGCTCATCCAGAACGGATTGCCGCGCGACCCCGGCCAGCTGCTGCAATTCCAGACGATAATGACCGACCAAGTGGCGTTTGGCCTGGTCCAACTCCTTCTCGGTAAATCCTTCCGCGGCGGCTTTTCGAAGCTGCTCGGTCAGCAACTCAAGAACCCGTGAGCGCTCTTGGGGCCGCGTCGCCGCGTAGACCAGCACATAACCCGGATCCCACGCTGGGACATTCACTGCTCCTAAAGTGTAAGAGAGCCCGTGTGTCTCGCGGACCGATTGAAACAACCGCCCGGCCATGCCGGAGAGCATCGCGGTCATGACATCTAGAGTAGAGCGTTCCTGAGCGCGGTAGGTGCTGCCACGAAACCCCAGCATGATCAGGGCTTGCTCCCGGTCCATCCTCAGCAAGGACTCGCGCACGCCGGTCAGGGGTTGTTCGGTCAACAACTCAGGCCACGAGGGCTCGCCTTTGGGTAGGGTTCCGAAGACCTGCTCAAGATGGCGCTGAATTGACCCAGTCTCCACGCGACCCACGATCGCGGTCACGAGATTCGACCCTACCAACCGCTGGCGCGCAAATTCCATACAGTGCGCACGAGAAAGCTGCTCAAGCGACGCGCGGCTGCCTAACGGGTTGAACCGGTACGGGTGGCTCGGGAACAGGGTCTGGCGCATCAGTCGCCCACCCATGTCAAAAATTTCATCTTCTTGCGCCTGCAGTTGTTTGGCAATGAGGTGGCGTTGGATCGCCAGCTCCTCCTCCGGAAACGTCGACTCGCTGATGAGCTCTTGGAGCAAGTTCACGCCCTGTGTCAGATCCTGAGAAAGCACTTGCAGCACAAGTCCAAACCCGTCCCGCCCGCTAAAGGGCTCGAGCACGCCTCCCAACGACTCGACCTCCTGCGCAATCGCCAACGCCGTCCGGCGCTTGGTCCCCTTGGTGAGCATTTGGGCCACCAAGTTGGAGAGCCCCTGCTCGGCTTCCGACTCGACGCGCACCCCTCCGCGGAATCCCACGACGACTGCAGCCATCGGCAGAAACGACTCTTCCCCCACGATGACGGTGACACCGTTCTTGAGCATCGTCTTGGTCATCGGAATGGGGTCGCTTGACCGTTCAGGTCGAGGGGGAGCTGCAGGCGCAGCCACAGGGGGTCGAATGATGGCGGTCGTCATTTTCGCGTGATCGCAATAGCGGCGGGCGGCCTCTTGCACCTGCTGCGTGGTGACCTGCTCAATACCTGTGACGTAGCGTCGAGAAAAAAGCGGATCACCGGTGGCGATGAGCGAGTTGGCCAAATCCCCTGCCCGCGCTTCAACGGTTTGCAAATTGAAGACATAGTCGGCGCTGACCGAGCGCTTGGCCTTGCTTAGCTCCGCCGCAGAAACCCCGTGCTCTTGGATCTCGCGGAGAATCGCCGTAACACCGTCGATCGCCTCGCGCATCTTCTCAGGATCGGTGCGCAAGCTCATGCCAAAGACGCCCGGATCAGAAGGCGTGTAGTTCCACGCCGAAGCGATGTGCGCAAGCTGGCGTTTGCGCACGAGGGTGTCATAGAGTCGCGAGCTCTTGCCATGCCCGAGAATGTTGGCCAGGACGTCAAGCGGATACAGGTCCGGGTCGGACAAGCGAGTGGAAAGAAACCCCAGCATGCTATAGGCATGCTGCACCGGCCGCTCCACGATCACCTCTTTCGCGCTGGCCGGCGGAGGCTCAGGCGGGACGATTTGCTGAAGTGGATCGGTGACCCCGCGCTTCCAGTCGCCGAACAACTCCTGCATCAAGGGGGTGATGGTCGATGCCTCAAGGTCACCGGCGCACGCGATGGCGATGTTCTGCGGCTGGTACTGGGCCGCATAGAGTTTGCGCAGATCCTCGACCGTGAGTTCCTCCAACAGCGATTGATAGCCGAGGATGGGATGGCGATAGGGATGCTCAAGATAATGACGGTTCCAGAAAAGATGATGCAGCCGGCGATCCGGATCATCCTCATTCATCTGGATCTCGGAGATAATGACGGCCCGCTCCTTCTGAAACTCCTGCTCGTCAAACACGGCATGCTGGAGAATGTCGGCCAGCATCGCCAGGCTGTCTTTGAGATAGCGGGATTCGACAAAGAGCGACACCCCGGTGGTATCCAGCGAGGTGAAGGCGTTGATGGTGCCTCCGTAGCGCCGTACCTCTTGTTCGATGGATCCAGGCGGACGCGTCGGCGTGCCTTTAAAGAGCATATGTTCAATGAAATGGGTGATCCCGGTTCCCACGTAGGGGCCTTCCCCGCGCAAGCCCCCCTGAATGCGAACTTCAATGGCCACCAATGGCTGCCGATGATCTTCTTCCCAGACCACGGTTAAGCCATTTTCGAAGGGGAGTTGTTGCACGCCGGCACGGGAGTCGATCGGGGATGCGGGTTGGGCTCCAGACATGCTGAATGGGCTGCTACCTAGGACGACGACTGCAACGACCGCCGCCCGAATCGTAGCGGATGCACTACACCGGCGTGCGGGCACGGCGGCTAATGGCTTGACGGAGCTCTCGGCGCTTGCGTTCGCTGGGCTTCTCATAATGCTTCTTCGCCTTGAGGGCTTTGAGCACACCCTCTCGCTCCAGCATCCGCTTAAAGCGTCTGAGCGCCTTTTCTAGCGATTCATCATCTCGAACTTCGACACGTGGCATATGGGGTAACCTTAAGGAGTTATTATAGATGACGCGATTCGGGGTGTCAACCCCACCCCCTCTTTTATCAACCGCTCAGGAGAAATTCGAGCGGAACGACGATGGTTTTCTCCGGCTCAGGGATGGAGGGAGGAAAGGGCGGAAACGGGGCGGACGCATTGACGATCCGCAAGGCGATGTCTCGCAAGAGCTCAGCCGGCGCGGAACGATCTGTCACGATTTCCACATTCTGCACCGCCCCGTCGGAGTGCAACACGAAGGCGATGTAGATCACCCCCTGTTGCGGCGCACCGCTCATCCAGGCTTGCCGGTTGGCGGTGAGTTGAATTTGCTCTCGAATCGCGCTGAAGTAACTCAGCAGCACCGGATCTCCTTGAGCCGCATCCACCAGATTGGTCAAATCGACAAATGCAGATCGCCCAGACACCAGGGCGGTGAGATTTTGCTGGAGGCTTAAGGAGGGACGATCCGGCACCCGAATGAGCGTTCGCTCCCCTGCGGTGGGAGAAGTCGGGGTCGTGAGCGTATTGCGTTTCTCGCGGGCCAGCTGTTGCTGCAATGCCTTCAGTTCCTGCTGAGCAATCTCGTGCTCATACACCACCTGCAGCGGGAGTTTGACCTGGGGAGCGCGCAGCCAATCCAGCGAGAAACCCTGGACGATAAGAAACACCGAGTGGAAAGCCAACGAGGCCCCGAACGCAATCATGAGCACTCGGTCACTGTTCATTCCAAATAGAGATGCCTTTCCTTCCGGTGCCAGCTACCGCGGTGCCTGGCACGGTAGCGTCACTCAACGGCCATCCAAAGCTGTCAATCCAGACAGATTTTTTCACGGCTTTAGCGCTTCTACACGAGCCTGAAGATGATTTGCGATTTCAATCGCGCCGGCCTCTCCCGGCTGTGCGTCACCAAAATATCCTGGTGAACCGATATGAAGATGA
>CAYNXT010000001.1:11505-41598 GCA_964401235.1 uncultured Planctomycetales bacterium | reverse complement strand
AAGCCCCCGGAGGTAGAACCGGTCGCTGGGGTGCGCGAGGAGGTGTTCCAGCAACGTGCGGCGAAGTCGGGAGGGCACAATCGTTTCAAGCATGGATGCGCCCTCCTTGAGCACGCTTGGACTCAAAAAGGGCACAACTTGGGCAAACAAAAATGCCTAACCCAAGGTTGGAAGTTAGGCGAAGTGGACTTTTCACGTCTTCCCCCTTTGGCAGCCCGGCCACCTTAAAAGCAGCACTGCTCTTAAGGCCCGTGGTTTTCCGACCCCGGATCACTCCGGGTGTAGCTTTGTCAGTAGGGCCTTCTGAATTGTCAGCTCAAGTATGCCTGAGGGGGAGCGAAAACGTCAAGGAGGGGCTACAAGCGGATGTGCGCTTAGCGGGAAAGACTAAACTGCGCGGTAACTGGGATCGGTCTGGTATCATCCAAGTCCTTGAACCACTTGGTGAAGTTCAGAATGGAAAAACCGATTACTCGCTTACTTTTTGGATCGAGCCGCACAAACAGATCGTCCTGGATTTCACGAGAAATCGCCCGTCGAGGACGTCCGAGAGCAATATCCAAGATATCAGCTTGCCGATCATATGCGAACCTTAAGGTTTCGGCCATAGAAGCTCTCCCTGTTTGATAGTGTCGGCTAGTCAACTAGACCGCTTGCCACGAAGGTAGTCCTTCAACGTTACGGAGCGATGATCGCGAAGGTCGTTTAATGCTTCCTCTGAAGATGCAGAGCGGTGTCAAGATTCCGCTGCGCCTTGTCATGTTGGGGGTCAAGACGCAGGGCTTCCTGAAACTGAAGTGTAGCTTCCTCTAATTGACCCTGCTGGGCCAGCAACGCTCCGAAGGCGTTATAGACCGAGGGGTCTCGCAGGCCAAGCTGAATCGCCAGTCGATACTCGGCGATGGCCTCCTCCGCCTTTCCCTGCTTGGACAAAGCCAGCGCCAGATTTTTGTGCGGCTCGGCCAGCAATGGCCGCAACTGAACGGCTTGGCGATAATGCCCAAGGGCTTCTTCTAATCGGCCTTGATCTAATAAGATATTCGCCAAGTTGTTATGGGCCGCGCCGGATTTTGGTTCAAACGTTAAGGCGTTGCGGTAGGCGTGTTCGGCTTGGGCAAGACGACCCTTGCGCTTGAGCACATTGCCGAGATTGTTGTACGCATCCCCGTAGGTGGGTTCCAACTCAATGGCCAAGGTGAAGTGAACGGAGGCTTCATCAATTTTGCCTTGTTTCCATAAGGCAAATCCTAAATTGTTGTGGGCTCGTGGATTGTGCGGCCGCTTAGTGACGGCATCCTGCCAAATAATGACTTCGGTTCGGTAGTCCAGGTTGCGCGCCATCGTCAGCGTCCCCAGGATTCCGGTGAGTAGCGCGACCAGGCTGATGCTTATGATTCCTCTTCTCTGGACCAAAAGAGGCAGCCGACGACACACCCGCCATCCCACAACAACCAATGCGACCACCACCGCTGCCGAGGCCAGATACACACGGCGCTCCGCGGCGACTTCACTGACAATCGGAACAATGCTTGAGCTTGGGGCGAGGATGCAGAACCACCACGCCCCGATGAGTGCCAGCCAAAAGCGGCGCACCAGCCCCCACACGGTTGCTCCGAGCAGCCCCACGAGTGCTAGCGCCTGTGGCCATACGTCTAGGAGCGACTTCGAGATCGGCCAATCGTAATAATCCACAACCAGCGGGGATGGCCACAGGATCAATCGGCCATAGTGCAGCACGACCTTAGACTGCATGAGCAGATACTGCCACGGCGTAATTCGGGTAAAACCAAACCCGACCGATTCGCTGCGTGGTCCGGATGCCACCAACACTGCCGGCAGCACCCAGGTCGCCATCAGCCCCACATACAACCCACGACGTTGACGCCACATGTCCTTCCATGATCGAAATACCAGCACCCAGTCATACAGCATCACCATGAGTGGAGCCGACACCATGACTTCCTTGCTTCCCATGCCGAGCGCGCAGGCCAGCATGGCAGCGAGGTGCCAGCGTTGAGGATGAGCTGATCCTACGCCTCGGATCGCGCAGTATAGGGTGAGGAGATACCAACAGGCCATCATCAGCTCGGTCCGCTGAGTGATATACACCACGCTCTCACTCAGCAAGGGATGGACCCCCCAGAGGAGTGCGCTTGCTAGCGCGATGCCAACACTCGCTTGCCGTAGCTCACCACTGGACCAGCGTGGGAGGAGGATGGTGCGTCGCACAATGCCATAGAGAAGAAGCGCACAAAGCAGATGCAGCAGAATATTGACCAGCCGGTACCCGATCACCTGCACTCCACCGAGGGCGTAATTGATGGCGAACGAGAGGTTGACGATCGGGCGTCCAGCCACAACCGACTGCGGCTCCGCCCACAAGGTGTTCCAAAGCGGCCACAGCGTGCGGATGCTGCCATTCTCCAGCACAGAGGAGCGGTCATCAAACAGAAATGGAACCTGCAGGCTATTGAGGTAGGTCACGGTCCCGGCAGCCACAATGAGCAGTGGAGCCAGAAGGCTCAGACGCGCGGATCGCATCCTATCACTCCAGCTTCTGAGACAATGTCTGTTGCTGCTGCCGAGCCGTCGTGAGATTGGCTCGCGTTTCTTGATCCTGGGGATCAAGCCGAAGGGCTTCCTCTAACTGCGCAATCGCCTCATCAAATCGGCCCTGGCTGGCCAATAGCACGCCAAGATTTTCATGGGCTTTGGCATAGTTCGGATCGAGCTCCAATGCCTTGGTGTAGTGAGTCATGGCCTGAGCGTGATTCCCGAGCTGCCGCAGCACCACCCCGGTGTTATTGTGCACCTGCGCTGACTCAGGGGCCAACGCTAATGCCTGGCGATAGCGTCTGAGTGCCTCTTCCAGCTTTCCCTGTTTGCGCAACGCCACTCCAAGGTTATTGTACGCGATCGCAAACCCAGGGCTCAGGCGCACAGCCTCCTGATAGGATCGCACCGCCTCATCGAACTGTCCCTGGGCGGCCAAGGTTCGACCGAGATTGTGATGCGCCCTGGCGTTTGCGGGCCGTTTCGCTATCGTGTCACGCCACAATCTCTCCTCGCTGGCATAGACGGCGTTGCGCTGTAGCGTCAGCGTGATGAAGAGGCTCGCTATCGCCACCGTACTTAACCCCGCTATGAGTCGTCGCATAGTGCCAGGCACCGGGAGTCGCTGGAACAATCGGTGAGTCCCGATCACCACAAGGGTGAGCACTGCGGCAAGCGGCAGATACATGCGATATTCAAAGGCTGGATCGGCAATGGGGTAGACACTGGACGTTGGGGCCAGGATCAAAAAGAATGCCGCGCCAAGAAAACCGAGTGCCGGACGCCGTTTCAACAGCCACAGTGTCGCAAGCAGCAGCCCTCCAATCACCGCGGCGGGTACCCAGATCTCTCGTGCCGTCTTGGCGAGCGGCCAGGCGTAGTCGAATACCAGCGGATGCGGCCAGACACAGAGGCGCAGATAGTGGAGAATCACTCCGGGCTGGGTGCGCGCATATTCCCAACTGCTAGGGACGAGTGGCGTTCCAAATCCTGAAGTCCATTCGGACATCGGCGGAACGTTGCGCATGAGCAAAGGAAATAGCAGCCAGGTGGCGGCCAACGCCGCATATAGCCACCCGCGCTGACGAAAGAGCTGGCGCCAGCCAGAAGCCAAGAAGATTCGGTCATAGAGGAGTGCGACGATGGGCGCACTGACCATCACCGGCTTGCTCAACATCCCCAGCGCACAGCAGATGACGCAGAAGATGCGCCATCGCCTCGGCTGAGCGCTTTGCGTGCTCCGTACGAGGCTGTAGAGCACCAGAAGATACCACAGCCCCATGAGCGATTCGCCGCGCTGGATGATGTAGGTGACACTTTGCGTGTGCAGTGGGTGGACGACCCAAAGGACCGCAATGCTCAGCGCCAACCAGGACGCCGTTTCTTGGCGATACGCCGCCGCAAGCCTCGAGGTTCGGAAGGCGCGGTGAATCAATCCAAAGAGCGCAAGTGCAGCGCACATATGAATGGTGACATTGAGAACATGATAGCTCCAGACACGCTCAGGCCCTCCGAGTAACGCGTTGAATGCGAGCGAAAGTTTTACGAGCGGGCGCAGCGTCCCACCGAGGAGCGAGCCTAAGCTCCAGTGCGCGCGGGGTATCTCCAAGAGTGCCACCTTATCGTCGAAGAGAAACACGCCGCCAACGCTATTCGCATAGGCGGCCAGGCCCGCAACCAGAATCGCCAGAGGAAACCGGAGGGATGCCGTGCGCAACCGCATCATCACCGGATGATCAACCGTTTGACGATCGTCCAATAGAGGGCCAACAGCGGGTTCGCCACCAGGCGAAAGAGCTGCGGATGCACCTCCGCAAAAACAATGCGCCACGCAAACTGCCTGACGATGGCCTGATCAGGCATGCGCCGAAGATGATGAACCGCGCGGCGATGACGCCAGATGGACACCCAGGTTGATGGCTTCAGAAAATACCCCCAGACCCGCAGCGCCGTCATGCCCTTTCCCTGCGCCGTCAAGTAAGCGCCGACCACCAGCTCGGCCACCAAGAGACACGGGAAGATCACCATGAGTGTGCCGATGCGCTCAAGCGTCAAAAGCGTCATCAGCCGGTTCCGCTGTAAATAATAGAGCAGACTCAGCGCATTGGCAAAGGCGTACTTATGGTAACAGACCGATTGCTCGGCAAGCCCCACCTGAAAGCCGGCGAGCCGCGCGCGCCAGCAAAATTCTAGATCATCATAGTACATAAAGTAGTCATCGCGCAGCAGGCCGATACGCTCGAAGACCTCGCGCTTGACCAGCATGGACGCACCGCTGGCAAAGTCCATGGGCTCCCTCATCTCCACCGCGTCCTCGGGCTGCCCATAGCCCAGACAGTAACCGTATCCAAGGTAGTGGATGCGATTTCCGAGTGAATGAATTCGGTGGTCATCGTGCAGCAAAATTTTTGACTGAAGAATGTGCAGGTCTGCTCTGGCCTGCGCAGTCGAGACCAACGCGCTGAGCCAGTCTCGGTCGAGCACCGTATCCATGTTTAACAGCACCACGGAATCGACTCCTTCCTCCAGAGCCTCACGAATCGCCAGGTTATTACCACCGGCCCATCCGATATTCATGCGACTGAGCAGCAGCCGTGCAGTCGGAGCCGTGTGAGCGATGAAGGATTGTGTCTCGGGCGTTGTGGCGTTGTCGACGATGAAGAGGCTTGTCTGCTCTTGGGGAAAGGATTGCTGTATCAGGCTGGCGTAACAGGAGGCTAGATACTGTTCGGCATACTGCCGATAGTTGACCAGAATGACAGCGACGTGCATCTCAACACCAGGGAGGCGGGTCCTGCCGCCTCCGGCAGCCCATGGTGCTCGTCCCGCCCTTGGCGGGACTCCGCGCCACGGGCGCCCGACCTCCGGCGTCACCCGAATACCGAGGGTGTGGAGATGGTGCACGGCATACGGCGATGAGATACTCAGGCACATCGTCGGGTGCCAGCGGCTGCACCGCATGGTGCTCAGGCCGATCGAACACCCACCCGGGCGCTTTCATGAGTTGCTGCAGCCTGGCGGCTGCGTGGCGTGAGACTCGGCCAAGCTGCGTGAGCGCACGCACGCACCACTCTCTCGTCGGATTCTGCCCGTAGAGCTCCACAGAGCGAAACAACGGGTGAAGCAGCTCGAGCAGCTCTTGCGGGGTGAACTCCCTGACGTGAAAAGAATTGAGCGGCCGATCGGTGAGAGAGGAGCCGGGATTGGTCACCGCTCGATTGGGTGTGGAGCACATGAACAGCCCATCTGACGTTAGAATGCGCGCGACTTCGACAAGAAACGCTTGTGGTTCGGCAAGGTGTTCGAGCGTTTCCAGCGCAATGAAGACCTCAGCACTCGCACTGGCCAGCGGCAAGGCCCCGGCATCGCCGCAGACTGAATGGAGCCCAGGGATCTGTGAAGATGGGTTGATCTTGGCGAGGGCGACGGCCGACCGGTCACACGCCACGACGCGTGTTGCTCCGGCATCTATAAATGACGCAGCGCCCAACCCCTCCCCGGAGGCGCAATCCACCACGAGCTTTCGCTCAACGTGGGTGGCGGCAAACTCATAGCGGCAGAGATGCTCATGACGCACCCACGGAGGAATGAGCCATCTAGTGTCCAACCGCTCCATGAAGCCTGGGCGGTCACCAGCGGTAGCGAATCAGCGTCCAGATGGCGAGAAAGAAATCTTTGGCCCGGATCTTTTTGCCCTCATGCACCGTTCGGCCGTGATACGAAATGGGCACTTCGGTAATGGGAATGCGCCGGCTAGCGAGTTTCGCCGTGACCTCAGGCTCAAACTCGAATCGGTTCGTGCGAAGGCGTAGACGCTTGAGCAGATCCAACCGAATGACCTTGTAACACGTTTCCATATCGGTCAGCCGCAGGCCGTAGAGGACATTCGCCAAGGCTGTCAACAGACGGTTGGCGACGCAATTCGGCCATGCCATGCCCGAGGGTCGCCACCGCGAATGAAAACGGCTCCCATACACCACGACGGCCTCGCCGGTCATGAGAGGATGTAGCAGTCTTGGGATATCGCGCGGCTTATACTCAAGATCGCCATCCTGGACAATGATGAGCTCTCCAGTAGCATGCTTCACCGCTTGACGGATACATGCTCCTTTGCCTTTATTGACGCGATTGCGAATGAGTGTGAGGCGTCGGGAGCCGATTTCGCGCCGCAGTCGTTGCTCGATGGCCACGGTGCGATCGGTGCTGTGATCGTCGACAATGATCAGCTCGTAATCCAACGGAAAGCGCACGGTCAGGATGCGCCGGATCAATCGCTCAATCGTACGCTCTTCGTTGAAGGTCGGAATGAGAATCGAGAGCCGAGGGGCCGTCAAGGGGTCCCGGGCGCCGCCGGCGGAGCGGCGGGTGCTGGTCGCTCAAGTAACACGCGCCGCGAATCATCGAGGCTATACTGTTTTGCAGGATCGAGTTGATAGTCCGTCGAAAACTTATTGTTAAGTTCTGCTAAATTTGCCTGCTCTTCGTTCCAATAGGCCTGCAGCACGCTCATGCGCACCATCACCGCCTGGCGCTGATACCACAGTTTGGCAAACTGTTCCATTTCGGTCTCATCCTTAAAGGTGTAGGCAATCGTTTCTTGAGCAGGCGCCGTGGAGGTCGACGGAGGTACCGCAGGCTGCTCTGCGGCCGGAGGAGCCGCGACCGGTTCAGCCGGTTTGTCCTTCGCAATGACAGCGGATGCCGCCACGCCCACCCCAACAACTCCAACAACCCACAAGAGCCATGACCGATTCATTCACATCCTTTCCCAAGGCCTGAGGCCTTGTTAGTTGGGTACCACGCAGGCACTCCAGCCGGCGCCCTGCGTGCCGGAAGCCGTGCCGGCTTCGATAAATTCAATTCCGAGCCGATCCCCAGCCGAAGCGCTGACCGTCCCCGTTGCTCCGCACGACTGGCTGGTGCCTGAAATCGTACAGGCCAGACTCGTATTTGCGGCATTCTTTCGCAAGGTCACTGTCCAAGAGCTTCCTGTTCCGGGCGCTTGATTCACAAACGCGCGAAGGGTAGTGACGGTGGCCGCCACGGGTACAGGCCACAGCCGATCCTGCCGATTGTTCGTCCCGCCCTCTCCGAACGCGGCCACTTGAAAGGTCTGGCTTCGGTTGGAGGAATCGACCCCACCCACCGGCAGACAATTAAGAAGATTCGCTCGTGCTCCGCCAGCCGTGGAAGCTCCAGTCCCCCCCTGAGCGATCGATAACGGGGTGGTAAGCCCGCTCATTGACATAATGTCGCTATTGGCCCCGCGTGCTGCAGCACCCAAATTCGCCCTGGCAGCCGCGGCATTTGAGGCTCCTGTTCCGCCATCGGCCAGAGCAACAGGCCTCGATAATGCCAGGGTCACAGTTCCGCTCGCACCGCCTCCACTCAACCCTGCTCCTGCCGCCACACCCGTAATCGTTCCACCAGACCCAACCGCCGTAATGTTCCATGCATTCGCATCCTTATTGACCGTGACACCGTTTCCGGCAACGAGGAAGGTATCTGTGGTATCCGCTGAAATCAACGTGCCATCGGTCACTTCAGCTGATTCAATGGCGCTCCCCAGCAAGGAGACGGCTGTTGAGAGTCGGCCATCTGGGACCGTCCCACTTGTCAGGTTGTCGGCGTTCAATGAGGTCAGATTGACGCCGTCAATCGTAGGAAGTTCGCCGGCTGCCCCGAGTTGCAGAAATCGTGACGCATCAAGTCCATCGAGCAGATCGGCATTGACGGCGTAGCTGACGGCCGAGAGTGATTGGCGTGGAGAAAACTCAGCGCCGCCATCAATGGCAACGGCCAGCCACAACGGCTCATTAAAGGTCAGTGCGGCAGGAAATGGCGTGCGACTGCCCAGGAGCACGGAAAAAATTCCTCCATCGCTTCGAGCCAGCGTGACATCCTGATCTTCTTCCCACAACGTGCTCCCGCCGGTTGCGGCATCGTAGAGTCGAAGGGTGATCGTGTGATCTCCGACGAGTGGCGTACCGTTGGCATCGGTGAGCCGGCCCTGGTAGTGGAGTGTGCGGGGAACATCAGCAAATGCAAACGAAGGTGAAAGGTGATAGGTGATAGGTGATAGGTGCACGTCGAAAAAAATGAAGAAAAATATCAGAAGAACGAACGAAATACCTCGATCAAGCATAAGGACAAGATACTCCTCAGTACTCAGATCAGTCAAGTTTAAGCTCTTCGTCACTCGTCACTCATCACTCATCACCCGCCACTCGCTAGAGCCAGCGTTGCATGTCATCAGGAACTGGCGCGGAACACTCCATGAGCTTGCTACTACTCGGGTGAGGAAACTGAATGGCGCGGGCATGGAGAAGCTGACGCGTAATCCCTAACGTCTGCCAATAATTTGAAGACCGTTTGCCATAGACCACATCTCCGGCAACCGGATGTCCGAGGTGCGCCATGTGCACCCGAATCTGATGCGTCCGCCCCGTCTCCAGCGACACCTCCAGCACTGAGTAGGAAAACGAAGAAGTGGGCTGGAGGCTGGAGGCTGGAGGCTGGACATTTTCGCTTTTGCCTACAACCTTCAGCCTAGAGCCTTGAGCTATGTCGCGCTTGATCACGCGATAGTGGGTCACCGCGGCCCGTCCGCCCAGATGCCGCACCGTCATCTCCTTGCGATGGCGTAAATGGCGTCCGATAGCCACGTTGATGGTGCCCTGGTCCATCGGCAGATGTCCTTCAATGATCGCCAGGTAGCGGCGCTTGATCGTCCGAGCTTTCAGATGCTTCGAGAGGATCGTATGCGCGCGCTCGGTTTTTGCGACGATGAGCAGACCAGAGGTATCCTTGTCGAGGCGATGAACAATGCCCGCCCTCGATAACATTGGCTCGGGGTTGAGGGCTGGGGGCTCGGATGAAGAGCGGCTCGGGGTTCCATCACCCTGAGCCATGAGCCCGGAACCCTGAGCTTGTTGCAGGTGCCAGAGAATCGCGTTCACGAGGGTACCATCCCAGTGGCCCGGCGCCGGATGAGTGACCAGTCCTGGCGGCTTATTCACCACCAGTAGCTGATCATCCTCATAGAGGATCTCTAGTGGAATTGCCTGCGGAATGAGCGGAGTGCCTTGGGAGCGCGGCGGCAACTCCTCAAAACGGGCAATGATCGTCTCCCCTTCGCGCAACTTGCGATTAACTTTCAGCGGTTGCGCCCCGTTCGTAACGCATCCTTCCCGGATCCGACGCTGAATCACGCTACGGGACATTTCCGAAGGAAGGCGACGGAGCAAGTAATGATCCAAACGCAAACCAGCCTCTGCTTTTCCAATCACAAATTCATACGTTCTTGCCATCATCCATCATCGATTTTCTCCTGATAAACAAGAATGTTCCTACCATGATTCCTAGAAGACTGATCAGTTGCTGGAGGGTTAGGCCGGCCCGCCACACCTGCTGATCTCCTCGCAGAAACTCAAGGCCGAATCTCAGCATGCCGTAGCAAGTCAGATACAAACCGAAGAGCCGTCCTGGATAACGTGCCGATTGTCGCTGCTGCAATTGATACAGGATGAATGCGATGAGAAACACCCCCGCAGCTTCAAACAGTTGTGTCGGAAGCACGGGCTGGGCATGTCCTGGAAACAGGACGCCGCACCACTGATCCGTGGGGCGGCCATAGCAACAGCCGTTGAAGAAACAGCCGATTCGTCCGATCCCATGGCCGAGCGCAATCGCCGGACTGAGGTGATCGGCCAACCGCACAGACGAGAGGCGATGCCTCCTCGCATAGACTAAGCCGGCCGTTAATCCGCCAAGAAATCCCCCGTACCATACCAATCCCCCATGCCAAATGGCCAAGACTTCCCAGGGGGCATTGATGTAATGACGCCATTCCAACAACACCTAGATGAGGCGCCCGCATACCAAACCACCCCCCATGAGCCAACAAACCAGTTCAGTTATATGCTCAGGAGCGATCGCTCGCTTTGCGGGAGGCATCTGACGAGCCGAATGGGTGGTCAGCCAGGTCGCCGCCAACACAGCGACCACCAGCATCAACCCGTACGAATAGAGCGTCACTGGCCCGAACTGAGTAAGAATAGGATGCATTTCACCGCTGAGATACGCCGATATTAACGCCGATTTGCGCTGAACGTACGGGCTCGATCATACACAATGCGAGAAATCTCTAGCCGCTCAGGACTGAAATGCACCAGAAAACCTAAGCGATAGCGACTTCCCTTAAGATACTGCCAGAACTGACGCTGATCACCTTTTGTAAGCACCGGTTTGCATTTGAGTTCTACCAACACGCAATCATCGATGACAAAATCCGGTTGATAGACCCCGACCGCTTCCCCCTCATAATGGACAGTAATTCTCTTCTGTCGCTCAACATGAAGCTTCCGTTTACTGAATGCCTTCCATAGCGCCTGTTCAACAATTGATTCCTTATAGGCGCCTCGTATTTCGTATGATTGTTGCTCATAAAGAAAATCGCTAACCTTAGGAGACATATCCGTTCAGCGCTTATCAGCGTTGCGATCAGCGCGTCTCAGCGATGGGACAATAGTTTGTAGTATAAGTAGGAAGACGCCGATGGTGATAGCCGAGTCTCCAACATTAAACACCGGCCACCAATGCAGATCCAGAAAATCCACGACGTGTCCAAGCCGGATCCGATCGATTAGATTGCCCATGGCCCCGCCCAACACCAGCGACAAGCCCCAGCGCACCAGCGGCTGCACCGGAACGCCGCGCCAAAGATGCCAAGCGGCCCAGCCCATCACGGCTACGGCCAGGACGATAAACAATCCTTGTTGTCCTTTAAACAGCCCAAATGCCGCTCCGGTGTTTTGGACATAGGTTAGCGAGAGGATAGACCCCAGCAACGGAAGACTCTCTCCAGGGGAAAAGGAGCGAACGATGAGAAACTTGGTGAGTTGGTCAGCCGCCACAACAAAACCGCTGACCACGAAGGGGATACGCCGTCGACTTAGCGTTTGTGTTTCTGCTCTTTGGACCGTTGGCAGGCGATGCACATCGAGGCATAGGGCACCGCTTTCAAACGGCTCATGGTGATGGGCTTATTGCACTGCTGGCAGATGCCAAATGAGCCATCATCGAGCCGTTTGAGCGCGTCATCAATTTGATACAGCACTTCCTGTTCGTTTGAGACAATGTTCATCGACATCTCGCGCTCAAACGTGTCGGCGGCCATATCCGCCATATGCACCGTATACGCGGACAAATCGCCGGAGGCATCGCGCGGGCTCTTGGAGGTATCCTGGGCGATCGAGCGAATTTCGTCGACGAACTTGATCCGCTCTGTAATGAGAAGCTGGCGGAACTGCTTCAACTGCTGCTTACTTAAGGCCATTGACCACTCCCGCGCAGCGCTCGCAGAGTCCTGGATGCGCTGCTTGTGTTCCAACACTCTCCAAATACTTCCAACACCGTCCGCATTTCTGCCCTGGCGCCCTCTCAACGCTCACACCTGCAAGCCCGGTGACACCAGTCTCGGCAGCAGCCGCTGCCAAGCCGGAATCCTGAGCGCGAGTCGAAGGATCGGTCCGCAGTGCGATGGAGGACACGACAAACGCCTCAGCCAACTCCTGCTGATGCGCCTCGCAGGCTTGTGCCAGTCCAGGATCGCTGACCACGAGGGTGACGCGCGCTTCTAAGGGACTGCCGATCCCACCGCGGGCTCGTTCTGTTTCGAGCGCTTTCATGACCGCTGTCCGCATCGAGAGGAACGTCGCCCACCGCTGTTTGCCAGACTCATCCAAGCCACGCTCAGGCCCGGCAGGCCAGGACGCCAAATGCACCGAGGGCTGTGTGACCCACCCGGCGCTGCGCATAAGCTCCCAGACCTCCTCGGTCGTGAGGACCAAAATCGGAGCCAGCGCACCCACAAGGCTGAGTAGTATATCATACAGCACCGTCTGTGCACAGCGTCGAGTGCGGCTCTCCGGCGACTCGGTATACAAGCGATCTTTCAGCGCATCGAGATAAAATGAGGACAGGTCGACGACGCAAAATTGGTAGAGCGCGCGGGTCGCCTCGTGAAACTGGTAGGTCTCGTAAGCCTTCCCCACCGTTTCAAGGAGCGTGCGGGTACGGTCCAGCGCCCAGCGATCCAGCTCGGACATGTCACTCATCGGCCTGCGATGGCGCTCCGGATGGAAATCGTAGAGGTTGGCCAAGAGGTAGCGGAAGGTATTGCGGATTTTCCGGTAGGACTCCGCGACCTGCTTTAAAATCTCCTCGGAAATCCGCACGTCTTCTCGGTAGTCGCCAGAAGCCACCCATAAGCGCAGGATGTCCGCTCCGTAGCGCCGCATCACCTCCTGCGGGGCCACGACATTGCCAAGGCTCTTTGACATCTTGCGCCCTTCTCCGTCCACGACAAACCCATGTGTGAGCACCTGGCGAAATGGCGGCTTCTCGTGGAGCGCCACCGACGGGATGAGCGAAACCTGAAACCAGCCACGGTGCTGGTCAGAGCCTTCCAGATACAAATCCGCCGGCCAACGCAAACCAGGGCGCGTCTTCAACACGGCTTCATGGCTGACCCCGGAATCAAACCAGACGTCGAGAATGTCGGTCTCCTTCCGCAATCGATTGCCGTGGCACTTAGCACAGCGCGCTGCCGGTGCGAGCTGGGCCGGCGATTCTTGGAACCAAGCATCCATGCCGCGCTCAGCCAGAGCACGCTCCACCTGCTCCAGTGCGGCGATCTGCAGCAGCGGCTCCTCGCATGCGACGCAATGGAGCACGGGAATCGGGGTGCCCCAGTAGCGCTGGCGCGACAGGCACCAGTCAGGGCGGGATTCCAACATGCCCATCATGCGGTTGGCACCGTATTCCGGAATCCAGTTGACCGTCTTGACGGCTTGAACCAATTCTTCGCGAAAAGCCGGATCAACCCGCAAAAACCACTGCGGAGTTGCGCGAAAAATCACCGGCTGCTTGCAGCGCCAGCAGTGCGGATAGGAGTGGGTGATCGGTTCTTGGGCCAGCAGTAGTCCCTTCGCTTGCAAATGTTGGATGATCTTCGGGTTGGCCTCGAAGACAGACTGGCCGGCAAACGGGGTGACATCGGTGGTGAACTTTCCTTGGTGGTCGACAGGCGAGAGGACATCGAGCTTATACCGCTGGCCGATCAGATAATCTTCCTGCCCATGGCCCGGGGCGATGTGGACGATCCCGGTTCCTTCGGTCATTGATACGCTCTCGTCGGTCACGCCCACTGACTTCCCCCCGAACGGTCCACGACAGACAAGCGATCGTCCGCCAACGACCGCAGCGCCAGCAAGTGACTTGCCATCAAATGTCCGAATGGTCTTGCCCCGCGTGAACCCCAGCTTCCCAAGCACCGAATCGGCCAACGCCTCGGCAATCACCAGCTTCTTGGTCGAGCCCGACGGGCCTACAGCCTCAACGAGCACGTATTGTGCGGTAGGATGGAAACACAGTGCCACATTTGCCGGCAGGGTCCAGGGTGTCGTAGTCCACACGGCGACTGCCGCTCCCTGCCAATCGCTAGAGACAATCGGAAACTCGACATAGATCGACGTATCCGTTCGATCCTCATACTCCACCTCAGCCTCGGCCAGCGCGGTCTCATCAGTTGCGCACCAATAAACCGGTTTCTTTCCTCTATAGATGTAACCCGCACGCACTAACTCTTTGAACACGCGCAAGATGGTCAGTTCATAACCTTGTTCCATCGTCAGATACGGGCGATCCCAGTCGCCCAGCACGCCAAGCCGTTTGAACTGCTCACGCTGGATCCCGACATACCGTTGGGCGTACGCGCGCGCTTTTTCCCGAAATTCGGTCTGCCCGATCTGATGTTTGGTGAGCTTCAGCTCCTTGAAGAGCTGGTGCTCAATCGGCATTCCATGGCAGTCCCATCCGGGCACGTAGGGCGCGTCAAATCCCTGCAGCGTTTTGTAGCGGACGATCAGATCTTTTAAAATTTTGCTGAGCGCATGGCCGATATGAATATCTCCATTGGCATACGGCGGGCCGTCATGCAGGATAAAGAGCGGTTTGTCGGCGCGCGCCTTGCGGATCTGGGCATAGAGATCCTGCTCATACCAGCGAGCCAGCCACTGCGGCTCGCGCGCAGGCAAATCCGCTTTCATGGGAAAGAAGGTCTTCGGGAGATTGAGTGTGGCTTTATAGTCCATCTCTGGTTAGGCCGGTTGAGCCCGTTGGCCAGTTAACCCGTTGAATTATCGAAAACGGAAACCAAACTCATAGAGGGAACGCACCACGACCATTTGCAGCAGTTGAATGAACACCAGCACAAGGATTGGCGAGAGATCAATCATGCCGATCATCGCGAACGGCAGCCGACGCCGCACCCACGCAAACACCGGCTCGGTCACTGAACGCAAGAACTGCACGATCGGATTAAACGGATCGGGACTCACCCAAGAAATGAGCACGGCAATAATGATAACGAGGCTATAGAGCCAGAGTACTTTATCCAGAATGACCGCGACCGCTTGAAACAGATTGCCCAAGACAAACATCATCCCTCCTCCTACGCAAACCGTCCATGGTCGATAGTCCATAGTCCATGGTAAACTGCGGACATCTTTTCGATCATATCCATGAAAGTTCTCGTGAGCGACGAGCGGCTGCACCGAGCGCTTGGACAAATGCGGCGCGAACTTGTCGTCTGTCCAACTCCTTGAGGGCGGCCTCGGTCGTGCCACCTTTTGATGCCACACGGCTCACCAGCACATTCGCCGGCTCGCCGGAGGCTTGCAACAACCGAACGCTGCCCTGCAAGGTCGTTCGAATGGCCTCTCGGGCGACCGTCTTTGGCAATCCCAGCGCCTGAGCCGCCGTCTCCCATGCCTGCGCAAGGTAAAACACATACGCCGGGCCTGAGCCGCTGACCGCCGTAATCGCATCGAGATATCGCTCTGGCAGCTCGACGACGCTGCCCACCGCGCTGAAGAGTTCGCGCGCTGTTCGTCGATGCGCTGCTGTTGCCCGACGACCGGCAGCGATGGCCGAGAACCCTTCACCCACCGTCGCAGGCAAATTCGGCATCACGCGGATGAGCGGCGACTTCGGCAGCCGCGCGCGCAGCCAGCGCAGCGTGATGCCAGCCGCGATAGAAATCACGAGTTGTTGCTTAGTCACATGTGGCGCAAGCGCCTTCATGATTTGGGGAAACTGCTGTGGTTTGACCGCTAATACCAAGAGATCGGCACGTTGAGCCACGGCGGCGATATCTGAGGATACTGGCATTCGCAATTGACGTGCTACCTCGCGGGCCCGTACCGGACTAGCTTCGACCGCACAGAGGCGGCTTACGGGAACTCCTTGCCGGCGCAATCCCTTGATCAGGGCTTGCCCCATCGTCCCCGCCCCAATGAATCCGATCGTCAACCCGCGCAAAGAATCTGTGGATTGGTGATTGGGTAATTGAGTGGTTGAGTGATTAAGTAACTGCTTTGAATGTTTTGTTCGACGCCTTACCATTTTCCTCGCTCCATAATCACTTAATCACCTAATTACTTAATCACCTGATCGCGTTCTCCAAAAAGCGCGGTTCCGATTCTCACCACGTCTGCGCCTTCTTCAATGGCGGCTTCAAAATCATGAGACATCCCCATCGATAACTTCAAAGCTGCAGGCTGCAAGCTACAGGCTACAGCGACGTCCTTGCGGAGTTCGCGGAGGCGCCGGAAGACAGGACGAGCGTACTTCGGGTCCTCAGCGAATGGCGCAAGAGTCATCAAGCCAACCAGCCTCAGGTGATCGGTCTTTATGATCGCTTCTGCCAAGGATGCAGCGTCTTCGGGTCTACAGCCAAACTTGGTCTCCTCACTCGCAATATTCACCTGAATAAGTACTTCAAGATACTTATGAGGTTCTTGTCTTGTGTCTTGCAGCGTGAAGCGTGCAGCGTGTTTGGCGGCATGGCGCTCCAGCTCCTGAATCAGCGCGAGCGAATCAACCGAGTGAATCACGTCAAACAATTCAACCGCCAAGCGCGCCTTGTTGCGTTGCAGGTGCCCGATTAGATGCCACCGTACCGGCTGAAGGCCGGAGGCTGAAGGCCGGAGGCCAACATCCCTACCTACAGCCTTAAGCCTAGAGCCTAGAGCGATTTGTTTATCACGGGCTTCCTGAACGCGGTTCTCCCCGATGTCGCTTACTCCAGCCGCAACCGCCTCTTCGATACGCTCACCTGGCACGCCCTTGGTGACCCCGACGAGCGTGACGGTTGAGGGATCTCGGCCGCTGCGCTGGCAGGCCTGGTGAATGCGTTGGCGAACCTCGTAAAGGCGCTCCTGCAACCCCGCCATTGGTGGGCTACTCTAACACAGCCGAACAGAACGCGTCAACGAAGAGCGCGGCATGTCCTCTCACCCCATACCTTATCGTGCCCCCGCCCGTCCGCTCGCGCCGGGGTCACCCTAAACATGAAGCTGCGGGCGACGAGCAGATCGGTGAGCGGCACCTTTAAGTGGACAGTATCAATATTATTATATGGCTAATTAACCATATCGTATGATACTATTCTGACAGTTATGGATAGGAGGTTTGGGAGTTTTGTCTGGGATACGAAGAAGGCGATTGCCAATCTGCACAAACATGGGGTAGATTTTGAGACAGCGGCCCATGCCTATCGTGTCGGGGACAGCCACCGATTTCTCACTAAAGCAGGAAATCGGTGGCTGTCCCCAATAACTAGAAGTACTCGGTGAGGACGGTTTTGGTGCGGTCGATGAGCCGGTCGAACAACTGACCAGCCTTGGAGGAGGAAAACGGCTGCGGAGCCTGCGTGGCCATCTCCAGCAGGCCGATGGCCGCACTTAATCCGACTTGGCGTGCCAGCTCCCCTAGCCGACTGGTTCTAGGGCTGCGGCACAAGACGCTGCTCATGCCGAGCGTCTTCTCAACCCATTCGGCAAAGCCGTCGATCAATGCTCCGCGACCACTGAGCATGATGGCATCCGGCTTCGGCTGATCGCTGAGCAGCTCACGAATGGCTTGGCCGATGGCTTGCCAATGCTGCCCAATGAGTTGGCGCACCTCCGATTTGCTGCAGCTAGCACCTTCTAAGGTCCAGATGACGGCTTGGTCGTGGGTGACATGGAGCAGAGGGGCAATTTCCTGAGCAAGTGTTACGCCCCCCGAGGGAAGGATACAAGCGGCGAAGAGCGCTCCATCAACAAAGAGCCCGAGGTTGGTGGAGAAACCACCCGCATCAAGCAGCAGCACGCGCTGCTGTTCCATGCCTTCCCCTACCATACTCCGCAAGCTCGCCGGCAGCGCATAGACCAGGCGTTGCGCGTCGAGCCCGGCCGCCTCCACCGCTTGCACGGCCGCTCGGCGCACGGCAGTCGGTATCGTCACCACGTGGAAGGCGCCGGTCAGTCGCGTGGCCGGCAGTCCGCCCGGATCGCGCACGCCGTCAAAACCGTTGCCAGCGCAACCCAACCGCTCGATAAGCAATGCGTCTCGATCAATACTTAAGACCTGATTCAGCGCAGCACTCTGCAAGCGAACGAGATCCCGCTGTCGGATGGTCACTGGCTCATCGCCCAGAGCAATCGTCACACGCGCTTGTTCGCTCAGCAGCGACGGGGGACTAATACTCACGAGCGCTCGATCCATCTCGGCGCTGACTGCGGTGGCATCAAGAGCGTGTTCGATCGTTCGAGCCACCAGCGCAGGATCGGCCAGCCAGCTCTCAGGCGTCGTCGGATATGGGACAAGACTCGTGCCCATGAGCTCAAACCCGGTCGTCTGCTCATGGGGGAGGCCGATGGCACAGGCCACTTTGGTGGCGCCAAGATCAAGCGCGATCAACGGACGAACGCTCATCAGGAACGAGGCCCAATCACCGGTTCGGGAAATCGCACGTCAATATAGCGAGCCGGCATCGCTTGCCTGGCCAGCACATTCAGCGTGGAGCGCAGACGCTCAAGGTGCATGGCAAATTCGGTTTCCGATCCGCAGCGCACCTCGGTCTCATCATCAAGAATGAGGCGGATTTGTTGGAGATCAGCTACGTTGAGCTCGGAGACGTGGCGGGAAATCGCCGGTGGGGCGCGGCGCAGCAGGGCCAACACTCGCAGGGCCAGCTGCAGCCGCTCATCCTCATTGAGTCGGCCTGCGCGCAGCGTTGAGCCGGCTTGTTGAAATCCAACCAACCGGACCATCCTGTTTCCCTCTTCGAGGACCTCAGCTTGCGGCAGAATAAATCCTTCCGCATCAACCGCATACCAGCCATTCAATCGCACGTATGCGACCGGCACTCGAACCACTGGGTCAATGCGAAGCGTGTTCGGCAGCTGCCGTACGACGCGCACCTGCTTGAGCCAAGGCTGTTGCTGCGCTAGCGCTGCGGAGAGCGCACGCACATCCACACTCCAAATATTCGCCCCCAGGAGGGAGTCAGGAGGATTGAGCGTGGAAGTTGGAGGCAGCACAACCTGTTCAACCCGAAACGCCTCGGCGCTTCTGACATACACCCAAAAGGACCAGCTCAGCCCTATCACCATCGCAAGCAAAATCAGCGGCTGAGGATGTGTGAAGAGCCAGCGCGCGGCGGCCAGCAACCCTGGACCGTGAACGCGTCGTCGTTTCGCCATCTGACTGGAACTGACCCCTTCACACCACAGATAACACAGAATTGCCACAGAAACACTGAGACGATTCCGAATACGGTCGTTCTCTGTGTCTCCGTGGAGTTCCGTGGTTCTGTGGTGTCATCTGCAGTGCTGAAATTGATTCCTAGGCAATGGTTGCGTGCGAAGCCATCAAGATAAGCTGTTCGCACAGCGCATCATAAGTGATCCCAATATGGGCGGCTGCCTTCGGCAACAGACTCGTCGGGGTAAAACCTGGAATGGTATTAACTTCCAGCACCACAGGCACGCCGTCGGCCCGTAAGATGAGATCGGTTCGCGACATGTGGCGGCAGCCCAACGCCTGATGCGCGCGCAGTGCCACGGCTTGCACCCGCATCGCGACCTCAGGCTCAAGCGGTGCGGGTACCAGATAGTCAGTAGCCCCTGGAGTGTATTTTGCCGTAAAGTCGAAAAAGGGTTGGTGGGGACGGATCTCAATCACTGGCAACGGTTCTTCGCCCAAGATGCTGACCGTTACTTCCCGTCCCTGGATAAACTCTTCTACGAGAACGGAGGAGCCAAACCGCCCGGCCTCTCCCATCGCAGCTGCGAAGCCTTCCGGGCGCGGAACAATGGACACGCCAAGACTGGAGCCCTGATTGACCGGTTTGACCACAACAGGATAGGACCATCCCACCCCCTGAGCGCGGTCTGAAAGACCGGTGTCCGCCTTGCGGACACGGGCCCGTTGGGCCTCGCTCAGGGGGTGGGACCACCCTGCTGGTAGCGTGGCTTTGGAACCGCCACTATCGACCAGCGTCCATTTCGGCACGGCCAGCCCGTTGGCTTCAAACCGTTTGCGAGAGGCGATCTTATCCATGCCCAAACGGCTGGCCACGGCATCAGAACCGGTATAGGCGAGAGGCAGGTTTTCGCAGAGATGTTGTATGGTGCCATCCTCTCCGAAGGGCCCATGCAGAGCGAGAAACGCCACATCCACTGCGGCCGCGCGTAACGCGCCTGTCGCGAACTCGCACGCCTCGGGCACGGAGAGGTGCTGCGGAATCACGATGGGTTCGACATGAAACTGGCGTTGGGTGAGCGCTTGAGACACCCCATGGCCGCTCTTGAGGGAAATCTCATGCTCTCCGGAGGGCCCCCCCATCACCACCGCTACCTTCATAGTGTTCATGGGCTCCACCGCTGCCCCATCACGCGCAATTCAGGCTCCAGCGTGACCTGGAAGATGTGGTCCACTCGACGCTGAATGTACTCCATCAGCGAGAGCACATCATCGCATCGGGCATGGCCCACGTTCACAATAAAGTTCGCATGGCGATAGGACACTTGCGCATCGCCGATGCGGCATCCCTTCAGGCCTGCCTGATCAATCAGCCGCCCGGCTCCAACCCCAGGCGGATTCTTGAACGCGCAGCCGGCTGAGGGCAAGCCCGTCTCCTGCGTGTGGTTGCGATAGGCGAGTGCGCTTTCGATCCGTCGCGCGGCATCATGAGCGGGAATCTTCTGACATTGTAGCTCGATCTCTGTGACGATGCCGGACTCAAGCGCCGTGTACCGATAGTGAAATCGAAGCTGCTCCCGGGTCAACTGCCGCACGGTGCCATCAAAGCTCACGAGTGTGAGGCCTTGGACAAACCGTCCGATGTCTTGGGCATTCATGGCGATCGCTCCACCCAGCTGCCCAGGCAAGCCGGCCAATCCTTCCATGTCGCCCCAGCCGTATTGCGAGGCCAAGGACACCAGACGCTGCGTCGAGAGCGCGGCCCCGCATCGCAGCCTCACCGTTGAACGATCAGGGTGGGCATCCACGTTCACCGTCCGAAAGCCGCTGCCCAATCGCACCACGACCCCGCCGATCCCTCGATCGGCGGCCAAGGTATTGGTGCCTCCGCCAACCACCGACACCGGCAAGCCGACCCGCGAGGCCTCCTGAAGCACTTGGACGAGCTCTTCGAGCGTGGAGGGTTGGGCGAACCATTCGGCTGGCCCGCCGATCCGGAAACTCGTGTAGTTAGCGAGCGGCTCGCGTTGACGAATGCAATCGAGCGGCCAAGTCATGACACAGCTCTCCAATATCTCCTGCGCCGAGGAAAAAGACGGTATCTCCGGAGCGCACCATGCGCCCGACATAGGAGCCCAGCTCCTGTTTCGGCACATAGCGTACGCACGGATGGCCGTGCGCCTTGATCAGATCCGCCAACCGCTCACCGGTGACTCCGGGGATGGGCGATTCAAACGCCGGATAAATGTCGGTCACAATGACCCCGTCTGCATGATCAAAACACTGCGTGAATTCCTGCTCGAGCGACTTCGTTCTGGAAAACCGGTGAGGCTGAAACACCACCAGTCGGTGTCGACCTGGAATCGCATCCGCCGCCAGCGTCGCCTTAATCTCCGAGGGATGATGCGCATAATCTTCCACAAACCAGATGTCATCCGGCAATTGCGTCAGTTGAAACCGCCGCTCGGTGCCTTGAAATTTCGCCAGCGCTTCCTGGACGACCAATAAGGGCAGTTCAGTAACCAGCCCGAGACTAATGACCCCTAACGCATTGAGCATATTGTGCCGGCCAGGCACGTGCAGGGTAAACGCGCCCAGAGACCGTCCGTGATAGGTCGCGCGAAACTGGCTGCCATAGCCTTTGAGTTTGATGGCGTCTGCGGTGACATCCGCCCCGGACTCAAATCCGTAGCTCAATTGTGAACGGTAGGTGAGCACGTGCCGGATTACTTCATCGTCGTGGCAGCGAATCAATGTCCCCCCTGGCTTGATCTGTCCGACAAATTGGCCGAAGGCTGCCACGAGCCGCTCAAAATTGTGGTAATGATTCAGATGTTCTCGATCAATGTTCGTAATGATGGCAATTTGGGGAGACAGATGGAGAAAGGAGCCGTCCGATTCATCGGTTTCGGCCACTACATAGGACCCGGACCCCAGACGGGCGTTAATGCCACTAGAGCGCATGAGCCCGCCCACCATGACCGTTGGATCCCAACCGGCATGGCGCAGGAGTTCTGCCGCCATGCCTGAGGTCGTGGTCTTTCCGTGTGCGCCGGCGACCGCCACCAGATGCTGGTCGGCCGTCAATTCAGCCAGAAATTGGCCGCGGCTAATCGCGCGCACGCCGCGCGCTTGGGCCTCGAGCCGTTCAGGTTCATTCGCCTGCACCGCGGAGCTGTAGACCAGCAGATCACATGGCTCATTCAGATGCTCGGATGCATGGCCGATGGCAATCGTCGCCCCGCGTTCTTGCAGGCGGTGGGCGAGCGCATTGAGCTTCGTATCACAGCCTGACACCACGCAGCCGCGCTCCAGGCAGATGGTGGCCAGCCCGCTCATTCCGATTCCCCCGATTCCCATAAAATGTACGCGCGTTCCTGGTTCAATTGGCATGAGGTGCTCGACGTAGCTCCAAAATAGCCTGGGTTAATCGATCGGCTGCGTCCGTGACATCCAACGTGCGCATCCGGACGCCCATCGTAGCGCGTAACCTCGCATTCGCCAGGAGACGACGGGTCGTGCTTAATGCTCGCTCCGGCGTGGTCTCTTGCTCTTCCAACACGATCCCTCCGCCTGCCTCCTCTACCATCTTGGCATTGACGCGTTGGTGCCCGTTGGCATGAGGATACGGAATCAGAATCGCTGGGGTTCCACAGCGCGCTAGCTCTGCGATCGTTGAGGCCCCTGCCCTGGCGATCACCAGATCCGCATGCGCGTAGGCAGCTTCCATCTCGACGAGAAACGGCTCGACCCAGGCGTTGACCCCGGCGCGGACGTAGGCCTCTTTCACATTGGCGGCATCGCGCGGACCGGTCACGTGGATCCACTGCCACTGTGCGCGCTCTTCAGGCGTCAAGAACGTGACGATCGACGTGCAGAGCTGATTCAGAAATCCGGCGCCCTGACTGCCTCCTAGTACCAGGAGCGTGGGTCGGTCCGCGGAGAGCCCAAAACGCTCGGCCGCCTCTTGTCGGGACGCATGCCCGATCCCTTGACGCACCGGCATGCCGGTGAGCACGGCGTGACGCCGAGCCGCTGGATGACGCGCATCCAGATACGACAGCGCGACGCAATCCACCCATTGAGCCAGCCACCGGTTTGCCCGACCCAGGATCACATTTTGCTCATGCACGAGACAGCCGATGCGCCGCTGGAGTGCTGCGAGGACCACCGGAGCAGACACCCATCCTCCAAATCCAACGACGACATCAGGTTCAAAGGTCTGCAGGCAGTGCTGCGCCTCCGACCAGAGCTTGCCGCATTGCCGCAGACGAGCCACCGCTGATCCGGAACTTCTCGTTGGCAGCGGACTGATCTCGATCATCCCCTCAGGTGCCTCGTGTGCGAAGGCTTGGGCCAGCGGAATGAGTGATGGACGCTGGGCATACCAGACCTTCACCCGCGCGCCGGCCTGAGCCAGCGCTCGGGCAACCTCAAACGCCGGAATCAGATGACCGCCGCTTCCCTCAGCGACTAAGAGAATTTTGGATTCGTTCTCCATCACGACTCGTATTGAAAATCAGGGCGCACGCGATCAGATTCATGACCATCGAGGTGCCGCCATAGGAAATGAGTGGCAGCGGCAACCCCTTGGTCGGTAGCACGCCGGTCACCACTCCTAGATTCACCATCGCCTCCAACCCGATCATGCCCACCAATCCGCAGACCAGATACTTGCGAAATCGATCCTCGATCGACATGGCGATACGAAACCCGCACATCAGAAACAGCGCAAACAGCGCCAGCACCGCAGTGGTGCCAATCAATCCCAGTTCTTCGCCGATGATCGCAAAAATAAAATCGGTATGGGCGCTGGGCAGGAAGAACAGCTTCTGCAGCGACGCGCCGATCCCGGCTCCCACGAGGCCGCCGCCGGCTAAGGCAAAATATGATTGCAAAATTTGATAGCCAATGCCTCGAGGATCCTCCCATGGATTCAAAAACGCCAGGATGCGCCGCCGGCGGTACTCCTCCCCCGCAATCAACGCCACGAGAGCCACCGCGGCCACCGCCATCACACCCAGGACATGGCTCCAGCGAGCTTTCGCCACCACCAGCAAGAGCAGAGCCACAGCACCCATCGCAATAGCCGTCCCCAAGTCCGGCTGGATCAACACCATGCCGGCCATGAGCCCGGTCGTCAGGAGGGCCGGTGCCATCCCGCGCCAAAAATCTCGGATCACGGCTTCGTTGCGTGCCAGCAATTCCGCCAGATAGAGTACCAGGGCCAACTGCGCGAATTCCGAGGGCTGTACGCTCCAGCGCCCCACTCGAAACCATCGCTTGGCCCCGCCGACTTCCTGCCCGAACATCCAGACCAGCACTAATAACAACATGCTCACCAGCAAGAACCACTTCGCTCCGCGGCGTAACCCCTGAGTCGGAATCATCAAACACCCTAGCCCCAACACCAGACCGCTGAGCAGTGCTACGACATGATTCGTCACGAAGTGGAGGCTGCCGCCATAGGTGGCCTCGGAGGCCATCGAACTGGCCGAATAGACCGCCACAACGCCGATACCAACGAGCGCAGTAATAATCACCAGCATGAGCTGCCGCAGCTGTCGAAGCGTCATGAATGCAGTGGCAAGTGGCAAGTGGCAAGTGCTGAGCTTGTTAAGCGATTCACGACGTGCTTAAAGGCGCGGCCGCGATCTTCAAAATCTCGGAACATGTCAAAACTCGCGCACGCCGGAGAAAACAGCACGGTCGTCCCGGGGCCTGCCAACCCAACCGCCGAGCGGACCGCCTCCTCGAGCGTTTCGCTCACCCGCACCACGGTGGAGCCATCGATCATGGTCCGCAATCGCTGACGTGATTCGCCCAACAGGACCACCCCTTTGATCCGCTGATCATGCAACCGCTCCACCAGAGGCGCGAAATCTAATCCTTTATCACGCCCTCCCAGAATCGGGACCACCGCGCCGTTGACCTGATGCAAGGCGAATAAGCAACTATCCGGCGTGGTGGATTTTGAGTCATTGATAAAGTGCACGCCGCGCCACGTCGCCACATATTCCAGGCGGTGCTCAAGCCCTCGAAATGTGCGGATCACCTGCCACACCAACGGATCAGGAACGCCGAGCAAACGGCCGACTTGCAGCACCGCCTGGGAGCTCTCCGTCAAGGCCCGCAACGTTTCAGGTGCCAACTCAAATGCTGGTCCATTGGTTCGATTCGCGCCAAACCACACACAGCGGGCCCGAATCGCGTGGCCCAGTGAGCTCACCAGCGGATCCTTCGCGTTGAGAAGGGCCCAGTCATCCGGCGTTTGTTGCTGGAACAACCGCGCTTTGGCGGCAAGGTAGGCCTGGGTATCGGCATGCCGGTCTAAATGGTTCGTGCCGAGATTCAAAAGCACGCCGATCTTCGGACGGAAGAGGTGACATCCCAAGAGTTGGAACGAACTGACTTCCACTACGGCAATCGTCTCAGAGGAGAGTTGCGGCAGCACGGAGGTAAAAGGAATCCCGAGATTTCCACAGGCAATCGCCTGGCGGCCGGCCGCCTTCAACATTTCAGCGATCAGGCTCACGGCCGTGCTCTTGCCGTTGGTGCCGGTGACGGCGACAATCGGCGATGGGCAGAACCGGAAGGCCAGCTCGACTTCGCTGAGAATCGGCATGCCATGCTCAAGAGCCCAACGCACCGGCCCGGCGTGCTCCGAAACACCCGGACTGGCGATGACGACATCCGAATCCGTGACGAGCGATTCGCTATGGCCGCCTAGCTCGACATGGCGAACCCCTTGGCGCAGCAACACCTCGCGCGTCGCGCGCAACGCTGGGGTGTCTCGAACATCCGTCGCCACCACATGCGCGCCGAGCCGGCAGAGCCACTCAGCCGCCGCCAACCCGCTTCGCCCCAGACCGACGATGAGCACCTGTCGGTCCTGCCATGAATGTCCAAAGATATCGTTTAGGCTCTGGGGTCGAGGTTCTGGGCTCAGATTATTCATGGTGTCACGGTTCTGCTTAAACTCACCAAAGCCAAGAACAATCCCGCTATCCAAAAACGGATGACGACTTTCGGCTCTGGCAATCCGCCAAGATGAAAGTGATGGTGAAGAGGTGCCACCCGAAAGATGCGCCGTTTATTGCGCCACTTATAGGACGCGACCTGTGCCATGACGGAAAGTGCTTCCACGACAAACACCCCGCCGACGATGAGCAACCAAAGCGCCGTATGCGTGAGTAGACTGATCGCCCCGAGTGCCGCCCCAAGCCCGAGGGCGCCCACGTCCCCAAGGACAATCGCCGCCGGAAAACTGTTGAACCACAGAAATCCTATGCACGCGCCTGCCAAGGCAGCAGACCACGGCGCAATCGTCAGGCCCAGCTCCATGTCCGACAATGCCCACCACCCAAAGACCGCCAACGCCAAGGCCATGCAGCCGCTGGCCAGGCCATCCATGCCGTCGGTCAGGTTCACCGCATGGGCGCAGCCGGCCATCACCAGCATCGCAAACGGAATCCACGCCCACCCAAGATCAATGGAGCGCTGCAGCCAGGGCACCTCAACGAGGCTGGCTGATGGAGACACCAGAAGCGAGCCGATGCCGATCATGGCCCCGACTCCTAACGCCACCAACAGCTTCGGCAGGCCTGGCACGCCACCGGCGTTGGACCGACGAAACTTGAGCATATCATCCATCAAGCCGAGTAGCCCCAGCGCAATCACCGCGAGGAGAATTAGCCATCCACCGGCCTGCCCGAGCCCTCCGGCCAATGCGGCGGATAGAATCCCAACACCAAGCACGACCAGGCCTCCCATGGTAGGCGTCGGCGGCTTGGTCACATGGTAGGCTAAGAGCGGAGGGCAGTCTTCGTAGCGCACGGGGGCGATACATTGCGCGCGTGAGAGGTAGCGAACCGCCACCCGCCCTACCCCGATACATGCGATTGCGCTCATCAGAAACACGAGCGACGCGTCAGCGAGCAACGCCACCATCCATGGCCTGATGAGCCGATCGGTGGAGGAGGAATTCTGTCACCTGTTCGAGATTCAACTTCCGTGATCCCTTGACCAGCACTCCGTCGCCCTGCTGCAGCATCATGGGAAGGTGTTCCAGCAACGCCTGCACGGTTTGATACGTCACCACGCCATTGGCCCGCGTTTCCCGCACCCCTTGGGCCACGCACTCGGCGTATTGACCGATCGCCATGATCGCATCGATGCCCAATTGCGCAGCCAGCCGTCCGATGGCCTGATGGGCTGAGGGCGCATAGGTTCCAAGCTCCAGCATATCGCCGATGATCGCCACGCGCCGTCGGGCCTTGAGCGTCCGCAAGGTCTCAAGCGCGCGCGCGACGGACAAGGGATTGGCGTTGTAGCAATCATTGAGAATCGTCAGCCCTTGGCAGCGTAGCAGCTCCGAGCGCAATGGCACCGCCTCAAACGATAAGAGTCGTGTCTTCACAATCGAGAGGGGCACGCCAAGCGACCACGCGCAGGCGATCGCTGCCAGCGCATTCTCCACGTTATGCGAGCCTAAGAGCGGAATCTGCCACTGCTCAAATCGATCGCGCAATCGCACCGCCATCCCTTCCTGGGCCCGCTGGATGTCAAGCGCTTGGATGTCGCAGCGATCGCTCGTTCCGAATGTCACCAGCCGCGCCTGCGGCTGCACATGAACCTGGGCTTCCAGGCACACATCAAGCTGATCGCCGGGCAGCACCGCAGAGCTCTGCGGCCCCAAGGCATCCAACAATGAGAGTTTCTCGCGCATGACGCCTTCAAGGGAGCCCAAGAACTCCAGATGCACGGGCCCCACATTCGTGATCACGGCGACATCCGGCTCAGTCAGTGAGGCGAGATAAGCAATTTCTCCAGGATGGTTGGAGCCAAGCTCAACCACGGCGTGCTCATGATGCGGCTGCAACCGCAGCAGGGTTAACGGGACCCCGATGTGATTGTTCTGGGTGCCGAGCGTCTTCAGGATGGTCGGCCCATCGCCAAGCACATGCGCGATGAGCTCTTTGGTGGTGGTTTTTCCGCAGGAGCCGGTGACCGCGATGACGGTCGCGCGTAGTCGACGCCGGTGGAACCGTGCTAAGTCGCCAAGGGCTTTGGTGGTATCCTCGACGACGACCGTAGGAAGTGAGGCTGCGCCGTTGGTCAGCGTGGGAATGTGGGACACGATGAGGCAGGACGCGCCTCGATGAGCGGCTTCATCAAGAAACTGATGCCCATCGAATCGATGGCCGCGGATGGCGACAAACGCTTCCCCTGGCTTCAGGCGACGCGAATCGATGGTGACGCCGCTGACCGCCGCGGCGGCCTGGCCTCTGATGAGCCGGCCATGCGTCGCGTCCAGCAATTGTTGAAGCGTCCACATCGTTGTCGTCCTCGCTATGATAGTGCAAAACTGTGACGCGTGCTGAGCCAACGTTCCACGACGTCGCGATCCGAAAACGGGACCGAGACATGATCAAAGACTTGATACGCCTCATGACCTTTGCCCGCAATCAGCACCGTATCGTCTCGATGGGCCGAGGCTAAGGCACTCGTGATCGCCTGCTCACGATCCGGGATCACCTCAAAGGACTCAAAGCTAGGCGGAAATCCCGATTTGATTTGATGAATGATGCTCAGCGGATCTTCACGGCGCGGGTTATCCGCCGTGAGTACCACATGGTCCGCCAAGAGGCTGGCCATCTTACCCATTACCGGCCGCTTGGATTGGTCTCGATCCCCTCCGCACCCAAAGACCACAATCAGCCGCCCGCGGGTGAGCTCGCGCAAGGACAACAACACGAGCCGTAGCGCATCGGCCGTATGCGCGTAATCGATCAGGATGTTCACGCCGCTCTCGTTGGGAATTCGTTCCAATCGGCCCGGCACCCCCTCAAATGTTTCCAGCCCCTGTCGGATAGCACTTGCCGGCACGCCGAGCGCCAACAGCGCGGCCGAGGCCGCGGTCACATTCCACGCATTGTGCCGGCCCAAGAGCGGCGTGGTGACCGGCACGACGCCCCAAGGCGTCTCCAGCACGAGTGAAATTCCCTGCCATGTGCAAGCCACATGGTTGGCAAAGGCCTGCGCTTGGCGCTCCATGCCGTACGTGACGACGCGATGTTGAGGAAGCGTTTCGGCAAGCGTGCGGCCGAATTCATCATCCGTATTCAGGATGGCAGAACCGTCTGGTCGCACATAGTCAAACAATCGTCGCTTCGCCGCGGCATAGGCCTCGCGGGTCTTGTGGTAGTCCAAATGATCGGAGCCAAGAGTGGAAAAGATCGCCGCTTCAAACTCCAAACCGGCGATGCGTCCCTGAGCCAACGCATGGGAGGAGACTTCCATCACGCACCATGGCATGCCCCCCGCCACCATCTGGGCAAAATATCGCTGCAACTCAAGGGGGCCCGGCGTGGTGTTCGTCGAAGGCACCACCCGCCCGCCGATTTGATAAGCGATCGTGCCCAAGAGGCCGGCCTGTTGCCCTGCGGCTTCGAGGATTGTCTTGAGCAAGTAGGTGATCGTCGTCTTGCCGTTGGTGCCGGTCACGCCGATCAGTCGGAGTTTACGAGAGGGGTGGCCGTAGAATCTCGCCGCCATGACGGCGAGCGCTTCACGCGTGTCCCGCACGACGACGCAGGGACACGGCCGTGAGGCCCGGCCTTGACTTGCTGTTGGGGGGAATCGTTGCGCAATGACCGCAGAGGCTCCTCGCGCAATGGCCTCCTGAACGAAGGCGTGGCCGTCGGTTGTTGAGCCATCGATCGCCACGAACGCATCGCCCGGTCTGACCTGCTTGGAGTGACAGGCCAGTCCGCTGACCGGGACGGCGGCTAACGGTTCAGCCGTCACCCCGTGCAACAATTCGCGTAACGTCATCAGGTTGGAGCTCCCAGTAACTAGCCAACTGCTCGACCATCCGTTTAAACATCGGGGCGGAGACCACGCCGCCGAAATACAGCGGGCGCGGCTCATCCATCGAGACCACCA
>CAYNXT010000001.1:0-11495 GCA_964401235.1 uncultured Planctomycetales bacterium | reverse complement strand
CCGGACACTCGCCAGCTGGCCGGTGCCTGACTCAACAACACTGGTTAACATCGTTTGAAGGGTCGCTGCGGTTTCGCGGCTGATGATCCGTACAGGTTCACCGACGGGAGTTTTTCGAATGATGGTCCCATCCTGCGCTTGAATGCGATCCACGACGTAAGGACGCACGCGCAGGCCGCCATTGGCCACGACCGCTGTCATGACCGCAAGCTGGATCGGAGTGGACGCCACTTCTTGTCCGATAGGGATAATATACGGTGAGAGCTTGGACCATCGTGACGGCGGGCTGATGATGCCGTTGATTTCGCCGGGCAGATCGATGCCGGTCTTCTGCCCGAATCCAAAGGCTCGAATATAGCGGTAGAGCTCTTCGGGGCTGAGGCGCTGCGCGGCCTTCGAGGTCCCGATGTTTGAGGAATACTGGATCACCTCATGAAAACTCAGCAGCCCGTGCGGTCGGTGATCGTGCAGGATATGGCGAGCCACTGTCGGCCAGTTGCCGTTCTCGCAGAAGAACTGCTCCGTTGGGCTTACACGGCCTTCTTCCAGAAGGGCCGCCGCGGTGACCATTTTGAAAATACTTCCCGGCTCAAACAGGTCGGTCACCGCCCGGTTGCGCCGATGCTCAGCCGGCGCGTTCGCCGGCCGATTCGGATCGAATGACGGCTCCACCGCCATCGCCAGAATCGCGCCGGTAGCGGGTTCCATGACGATGATCGAGCCGCCTTTGGCATGGAACTTCGAGAGTCCCCACGTCAGCGTCTCCTGGGCCACCTGCTGCACGACTGTATCAATGGTCAGCACGGCATCGTAGCCCGGAGTGGGATCCATCTGCGTCGTCCAGGGCCCGAGGAGCAGATCGCCTTTGGCGTCCCGTAAGGTCGAGCGCCACCCATCCTGTCCTTGCAATGCCCCGTTGAGGGTCAGCTCTAATCCTTCCAAGCCGCGCTGATCGATATCGACAAACCCTAGCAGGTGTCCGGCTAAGCTGCCATGCGGATACGCTCGCGCAGGTTCTTCCACGATCCCGATGCCTCGCTTGCGCAGTTCCAAGATGGCCGGGGTCATGGCGGGATCGACTTGGCGCGCGATCCACACAAACCCTTTATCTTTTTCCAGACGATCCTGAATCATGGACGCATTGCGGCCGACGGCCTTCGCCAACTGGTGCGCCATGTCAGATTTTTCCGTCACCTGCCGGGCATTGGCAAATACCGAGGGCGAGACTACGCTCATCGCCAGCGGCCTACCTGCGTGGTCGTAGAGCTTGCCGCGCTCAGCCCGAAGGATTTCACTGGCTCGATGTTGAGAAGTCGCATAGGCGGTGTAGCGGCGTGAGGCGATGGCTTGAAGCCACACGCAGCGGAGCCAGAGGAGGCCGAGCAAGACCAACCCGACGGCCAGGACCCCGGCAATCCGATCGTTCGTCGGCCGCGCATGACGTTTAGTCCGCCGTGTCATTTGGTTCGCGGGAGGCTACAAGCATGGACGTGGCCCGCGCATCGCTTTGTTGTCGTGCACGCGGCAGCACCATCGGCTTGGCCGGCTGAACACTGGTCCACGCAACCAGCTTCATGCGACGCTCACGCGCAACATCGGCCAGATGCACCGGCGAGGCGAGCTCTAAGACGTCGGCGCGCAGCCGTTTCATTTGGACATCCTGCTCGTGCAACTGCTCGGCCCGGTCGCCTAATGCGTAGCCGCTCACGATCAGCGCATTCTGCTGAGCCGTGCGCAACATCCCCATTCCCACCATGAGTCCAATAAGAAGAAACCAGTGCTGTAATTGCATTTTACTGGCGTTCCATGGCGCGAAGCTTCACAGAGCGAGCGCGCGGATTACGTGCGGCTTCTTCTATGCGCGGCGCAAGCGGCTTGCGCGTCAAGAGCGTCCACTGCCCGGCGCGCCATCCCTCCAGACAGGCGCGCTTCACTACACGATCCTCCAAGGAATGAAACGTCAGGAACACCGCCCTTCCGCCGGGGGCTAAGACTTCCGGCAGCCAGCTCAGGCAGGCATCGAGCGCATCCAGCTCGTCATTGACGGCAATCCGGAGCGCCTGAAAAGTGCGGGTGGCCGCATGCAGCCGTCCATGACGGGCTTGGGGAGGCAGTGCCTCCACCACCAGACGGGCCAATTGCGTCGTGCTGACCAAGGGTTGCGTGCGTCGTGCTTCAACCATGCGCCGGGCAATGCGCCTGGCAAATCGTTCCTCACCGTACTGTTCAAGTAGCGCCGTCAACTCATCAATCGAAAGAGAGTTCACCAAGGTTGCCGCCGTCCGAGCCTGTTCCGGATCAAATCGCATGTCCAGCGGGCCTTCGTGGGCAAAACTGAATCCTCGCGAGGGATGATCCACCTGCACGCTCGACATGCCCAGATCGAGGAGGAGCCCGTCGATGCGCGAGATGCCGACGCGCTCCAAGATGGCCGGAATATTTCGATAGCTATCGTGCATGGAAGTCACCAGCGACTCGAATTCGACGAGCCGTTCCTGCGCATGCAAGAGCGCGCTGCCGTCCCGGTCGATAATGATGAGGCGTCCGTTGGGCAAGAGCCGAGGCGCGATGGTCATGCTATGTCCCCCGGTGCCGACGGTGCCGTCTACGATCACGGCACCCGGCTTGGGGTTGAGGTAGTGGAGCACTTCCTCCACCATCACCGGTCGATGCCACTGCTGCGAAGGCGCGCTCGTCATCGCAGGCCGCACACCCAGACCGTCTCCCATGGCACCGGTTTACTCCAACATGACCCGCTCGGCGACCTCTTCAAAACTCTGTCGCGAGCTCTCGTAAAACGCCTGCCACTTCTCTTTTGCCCAGATTTCCATTCGATTAGAGACGCCCACGATCACGACGTCCTGCTTGATCTGGGCAAACTCTTTGAGCGACTTTGGGACCAGCAATCGGCCCAACCCATCCACCGCAAGCTCGGTCGCCCCGGAGAAGAACAGCCGGTTAAATTTGCGCCCTTCCCCTTTCGTAAACGGAACTTGCTTGAATCGACTCTCGGCCACTCTCCACTCGGACTCAGGAAAGAGAAAGAGACAGCCATCGAGCCCGCGGGTGAGAAACAGGGTTTTAATATCTTGGGATTTGAGGGCTTGTCGAAACTTGGCGGGAATGATGAGGCGACCTTTGCGGTCGATAGAATGTTCGTATTCGCCGTAGAACATCGGGTCCGGGATCCCTGCTTTGCCACGGTGTACACCACTTTCTTCCACTTTCATCCACAACAACGTCCAAACTATACCGTTTGGCACCACTCATTGTCAAGGGGAAAAGCATGTTTTTTTATGAAAAGTTAACGTTAGCTGGAGTGTCGTGCGAGAAGGTGTCGAGCGCGGCGAATATCGCGATGAATTTGTTGCACCAATGCGTGAGGGCTTTCAAAACAGCGCTCATGGCGTAATCGCGCCAGGAGCGACACGCTGACGGATTGGCCACGCAGCGTGCCATGGAATCCTAAGAGATGCACTTCACAGATGAGTGGGCCGGCACCAAATGTGGGACGCACGCCGAGATTCATCACCCCCCCACCTATCAGTTCGCCGTAGGCGAGGGTGCGTTTGGCACCGGTTCGCGGATCGCGAACCCTGATAGGTGGGGGGGTCATCCCGCCCCATGTGCGCTTCCGAGTGGACGTCTGCACGGTAACGGCATAGACCCCTGGCGGTGGCAACACCTGTGGCAGAAGTCGCAGATTAGCCGTTGGAATACCCAGCCGACGCCCGCGGCCGGCACCCGGCATCACTTCGCCATAGAGCGCCGGTGGACGCCCCAATAGCACTCGCGCCTTGCGCAAGGCGCCGGAGGCGATAAGCCGCCGAATGCGGGAACTAGACACCGGCTCATTGCCCCGCATCACCCGTCCAACAGCGATAATGCGCAGGCCATACCGAGGGCCAAGGGTTCGTAAGGTGCTGAGCGTGCCTCGACGACGGTTCCCAAATGCAAACCCTTCTCCAACTACTAAGGCAACTGCATGGAATCGTTTGATGAGAATTCGCTCAACAAATTGCTGTGCGCTCACACGAGCAAACCGTTTCGTAAACGGGATGACCCACACCTGTTGTATGCCGTAGGCGCGCAGCAAGCGCACGCGCTCTGCAAGCGGCATCAGCGCTAGTGGTGGAGCCCCACAAGTAGAGTCCGTGGTACCGGCAAATCCGCTTCGATGGGGGCGACATCCTGCCCTCCCATCGGCTGTTGCACGACCGTGCCGCCCCCCGTTCTTGCTTTCGCAAGAAAGCTGGGGGGCGCAATGGCAGGGCTGCGGCGCGTCACCCAGCACCGCTTGCGGATCAGGATCAAAGGTAATAGCAACACTCGTCCCTCGTAGTCGACGAGCCCAACGCACCGTCGAGCGGATTAAATGTTGATGCGCCACATGCACGCCGTCAAACATGCCGATCGTCACGATCCCTCGACTCGGCCATGGGCCTCGCTTGGGACGTCGCCCCATATGATGCAAGGAATTAGGAGGGCTTCGCAGGACGGCGACCGCTCATACCAACATTGATGCGGTGGGAATGAGTCGTTGTGTGATCTCTTCAGGAGATAACTCTAAGAGGTGCGCGAGTGCGACAGCCTCTTCAAGCGACCAGGCCCCAACGCGCAGCCGGATGAGCCGGCTGAGGTGCCCGACCGTACCTAAGCGCTCGGCAATTGACTCAGCCAAAGTGCGCACATACGTTCCTGCAGAGCACTCCACGCGAAATGTGATGGTTTCCGATGCGCATTCGATCAGTTCAATGGAGGCGATGTGCACGACGCGCGAGGCCGGGGACTGGGGCTGGTCATGCCGAGCCCACCAATATGACGGGCGGCCCTTGATTTTGATCGCGCTATAGATGGGGGGCTGCTGCACAAGCGAGCCTTGGAAGGCCTCCAGGACTCTTTGGATCGCGAGGCGATCAAGAGGCGGGACGGCGGCCGTTCGTACGACGCGCCCCATGGCATCGGCGGTATCGGTTTGGGTGCCCAGGCGCAACGTGGCCTCGTACGTTTTCTCATGGCCTTGGCAAGCTTGCTGCACCGTGGTCGCCTCGCCTATCAGCAGCACCAACAATCCTTGCGCCATCGGATCGAGAGTGCCGGCATGACCGATCCGCCGAATGCTCAACTTGCGCCGCACCACCTGGACCACATCGTGCGATGTCATCCCGGATGGCTTGTGAACCAGCAGAACGCCTCCAGCCGTCATGTCCCTTCACCTTCTTTGAGCCGGTCAAGCATCTCCGAGAGAGCGATAGAATTCGCAATCGACTCGTCGTAGCGAAACGTGATCGCGGGGGTGATTCTTAGCCGCAAACGTTTTTTGATCAGACCGTGGATATAGCCTGTTGAGCGTTCCAACGCCTCCTGGCACTCGGCGCGCTGCTGTGGCGTGCCCAAACAGCTAAAGGCCACTTTGGCATGTGAGAGATCTTTCGAGAGCTCCACCCCGGTGATCGTCACAAATCCAAGGCCGGGGTCTTTGAGCTCACGATGAATGATCAACGCGATCTCTTCTTGCAGTTGATGAGCCAGTCGCGTCACTCGAGGAATCGGCATGGTCTTATCCATACTCCCGTTCATCGAAGAGTCGCATGAGCTCTTGAAGGCACTGTCGAGGATTCGGCTCTTCCAGCATGCGATCCAGCTCCTTATGCAGCCGGCCCTGGTTGAGCCGCTCGAGCAGGCCGGCCCGAATGGCCTCCCGCGCGAGCCGGTGAGTCGCTGGATCCCACCGCAAGCCAAACCGTTGAGCCAGCCTCACGCCGCGCAACATCCGACTCGGATCATCGACAAAACTGCGCGCATGCAGAATTCGCAGCCTCTTACGACGCAGATCGCGCGCCCCATCAAACGGATCCACCAGTCGCCCGAAACCGGAAGGCATGATCGCTATCGCCATGGCATTAATGGTAAAGTCCCGTCGTCGCAGATCATCCCGCAGCGTTCCCCGAGAGACCTTCGGGTAGGCGGCCGGTTTTGCATAGGTTTCCTTTCGGCATGTTGCAACATCGATCCGCACGTGTTGCTGAGGGAGAGTGAGGCTCGCCGTGCCAAACTGCTGGTGGACCTTAAGATCTGCTCCGAAGCTTTTGGCAACGGCTCGAGCCAAGGCAATACCGTCTCCTTCAACTGTCACATCCAAATCCACGGTGTCACCTCGTCCGAGCACCCAATCCCTCACGCAGCCTCCGACGGCATACGCCTTCATGCGGTGCTGTGCCGCCATGCGCCCGATTTGCCGGAGGAGCGGTTTGATCGCTGGCGGAATCACAAGGCGTTTCATGGAGAAATGCTAGACCGCTCCCCAACACCCTCTACGCGGGTGACGCCGGAGGTCGGGCGCCCACAGCGCGGAGTCCCGCCAAGGGTGGGACGAGCACGGTGGGCTGCCGCAGGCGGCAGGACCCGCCCCGATAGTGTCGGCAGAATCTTATGGTCTTGGATGATACTGCGCATGAACAATTTTCAGTCGAGATCGATCCACGTGGGTATATCGCTGCGTCGTGCTGACACTGGCATGGCCGAGCAACTCTTGCACCGTTCGCAAATCCGCTCCTCGTTCTAACAGATGCGTGGCGAACGAATGGCGCAAGGTATGCGGCCCGACGACCTTGGTGATCAGCCCGGCACGGGCACACCGACGCAAGACTTGCCAGACCCGCTGCCGTGTTAAGCGCGTTCCGCCCCGATTCAGAAACACCGCCGAGACTTCGGGACGGCGTTTCACGAGTGCGGGCCGCTCGATCGTCAGATAGCGGGAGAGGGCCTGAGCGGCCTGCCGGCCAATCGGCACAATGCGTTCTTTGTTGCCCTTGCCGATACAGCGCAAAAAGCCCGCGTCAAGGTTGAGCTGCTCTAGATCCAGCCACACCAACTCTGAGACCCGCAACCCGGTGCCGTAGAGCAGTTCGAGCATCGCTCGATCCCGAATCGCCAAGCCTTCGCCGGCAATTCCCTCCAGCAGCCGTTCCACTTCTGCCACATTCAACACGTGGGGCAGCTGGCGCCAGAGGCGCGGTGAATCGATAAACTCAGTCGGGCTCTCCGTGATGACCTGCTGCCCTTCAAGAAATTTGCAGAAGCCACGAATCGCCGAAAGCTTCCGTGCAATACTGGCGGGACCATTCTTCTTCTCGCGGAGCCATTGGAGGAAGGCGCGCACATGCACCGGCCGAATCTTCGAGGGGGCATTCACCTGTTGGCGCTTCAGAAAGGCTAGGAAGACTACCAGGTCCTGATGATAACTCGAGCGGGTCGTCGCGCTTAAGCCTCGCTCAAGCTCCACATACGACAGGAAAGCGTCAAGGTGCTGCTGCATCCGGAGCCGGCTGGTCGCTGCTCTGAGGGGATTCGCGCTTCAGGGTGTCCTCCACGTCTCGCCAGGAAAACTCGCGCTCGATGGTACGCGTCTGCCGCTCCAGCCTGCGCCACACCATGCCGATCTCTGAGGAACCGAATGCCGGGCTCTGTAATTGCCGATCAATGCTCATCCGCTCGTCAATGAGCGGGCTCAGGCGCGCGGCGACCTCCTCGATCAGGAGCTCGTGCAAGGTGCGCAGCTCATTCAGCGCTTCGCTGGAGGCGTGCTTATACCGCTTAGCATTCAGGGGCCGGCTCTGCAACGCATCGATCAGCTCATCATTCCAATAATCAAACATCATGGAGTGCTTGCGGTAGCGATCGAGTGGCGTCATCGCGCGACTGTAGTCTTGAAAGACGATAATCGGACTCGGGCGCGGCGGCGCGTGCTTGGGTTTGCGCGTGAATTTGCGCTGCAGCGATTCGCAACCGGTCACACCAGCAACAGGCAACAAGCAACAAGCAACCAGGGACACCATAGTGCGATACATGATTGCTTGTCGCCTGCTTGTCATGTCAGTGTCCGATGAGTTTTTTGAACTGTGCCTCATCAAGCATTTTCACTCCCAATTGCTGGGCCTTCTTGAATTTTGACCCGGGTGAGGTGCCTGTCACCACGTAATCGGTCAACCGGCTCACACTAGAGGACGTCGTGCCGCCCAATTGCCGCACCAGAGCTTCCGCTTGATTCCGGCTCATGGTGTCTAGCTCGCCGGTGAAGACAAATGTCTTGTGGGCAAGCGGACGCGGCCCGCTGGGCTTCGGTTCAGTCATGTTCACGCCGGCCTCTTCCAGTTTCTTGATCACCCGGCGCATGGGCTGCTGTCGCAGTGTGTGCACAATAGCCTGGGAAACAATAGGACCGATGCCATCAACTTCTTCCAATTGTTCCGTGTCGGCCTGCGTGAGTGTGTCCATCGACCCAAAGTGCCGTGCGAGATCCAAGGCGGCCTTTTCTCCCACATGGCGAATGCCCAGGCCATAGAGTGCTCTCGCCAATCCGCGCCCTTTGGTGGCCTGGATGGCCTCCAAGAGATTCTGTGCGCGCTTCTTGGCAAAGAGCTCAAGCGTGAGAAGCTGGTCCAAGGTCAACTGATACACGTCAGCTGCGTCTTCAATCAGGTGCCGCTCGACGAGCTGCTCGACCACCGCTTCCCCCATTCCCTCAATATCCATCGCATCCCGGCTGGCAAAATGCAGCACCGCGCGCAGCCGTTGAGCCGGGCACAACGGACTGATGCACCGATAGGCAACTTCGTCTTCCTTCTCTTTCGCAATCTCGCCTCCGCATTCAGGACACTTGGCAGGGGGACGAATGGCGCGCTCCTTGCCGTTGCGTTTGGCCTCAATCACCTTGACGACTTGCGGGATGACATCACCCGCACGCTGGATGACCACACGATCGCCAATCTTCACGCCAAGCCGCTCCACCTCCTCATAATTGTGCAGTGTTGCGCTAGCAATCGTCACGCCGCCGCAGGAGACTGGCTTGAGTTTTGCCACCGGGGTGATCGTTCCGGTGCGGCCGACGGAGTGCACCACCTCCACAATTTGCGTCGTCGCTTGATGCGCCGCAAATTTGAACGCAATCGCCCATCGTGGCGATTTATGCGTCATGCCCAAGCGCTCCTGCAGCGCTAATTCATTCACCTTCAGCACCACCCCATCCACCTCGTACGGCAACTGCGCTCGCAATGCTTCAAGCCTCCGGCAGTGCTCCAGCGCTTCCTCAAACGACTGGCAGAGCTGCGCTCGATCGGTCACTGGAAGCCCGACGGACTTGCACGTTTGCAGAAACTCCCAATGCGTGGAAAAACGGAGGCCATCGACCACTCCATAGGAATGGGTAAAAAATCTCAAGGGGCGCATGGCTGTTACCTGCGGATCTTTTTGTCTCAGACTGCCGGCTGCCGCGTTTCGGGGATTCGCGAAGGTTTCCTCGCCCCGTTGGGAGGCCTGCTCGTTATAGCGGGCAAACTCCTCGCGGACCATGTACACCTCTCCTCGCACCCCGAATCGGCGCGGAGCGTTGCCTTGCAGCCGCAATGGAATGGCTCGGATCGTTTTGGCATTTGCGGCCACATCTTCACCCGTCGTGCCATCGCCTCGCGTGGCTGCCGAAACCAGCTGCCCATCTTCGTACACCAGGGCAAGCCCCACCCCGTCAATTTTCAGCTCCACCGTATAGCTGGGCCGATGATTGCCAAGCCCCTTGCGCACCCGCTCATGCCAGGCGTGGACTTCTTCTTCATTGAACGCGTTCTCCAGCGAGAGCATGGGCACGGCATGGCGCACGGGCGCAAATGTCTGATCGGCGGTCCCTCCCACACGCTGCGTTGGAGAATCCGGGGTGATGAGCTCGGGGGCGCGAGCCTCCAACTCTTGGAGCTTGCGCAGGAGCTGATCGTATTCGGTATCGGAGATTTCCGGCTGGTTGAGCACATAGTAGCGGTAGTCATGACGCCGGATCTGCTCACGCAACCGTGTGATCTGTGCTGATAAGGAAGATTTGGTCATCAGCCATTCAGATGGCTAGTAGTAGCGGATTTCAAACTCGTCAAAGGTCCCCGAGGCATTGCCCCACGAGACTTGGACCTGTTGGATGAAGTTTTGCATCGGGCCGGTGCGGAGCGCCTCTAAAAACTGCCCCACGACGCTCTCGTCGCCCTCAGCGACGAGTTCTACCCGGCCGTCGCGAAGGTTTTTCACCCACCCAACAACGCCGAAATCATGGGCCGTCTCCTCGGCTGTCAATCGAAACCCGACGCCTTGGACCCGGCCGGAATAATACGCATGCGCGCGTTTGTTCATCACTCTCGCGTTTCACGACCAATAATTACGATAGGCTGGGTTCTGCAATTGGCGAACAAACCCCTCGCCTAAGAGCCCAGGCAGCTCCGCCAGGCTGCGCAGTTCATACATTCCGCCACCCGCATCGTCCATCCGTAACAAGAAGGGATTGGATGTGCCTTCAAAAACAAGAGTCGCAGAAACACCGTCGGAGCCGCCGGGCTCTGACTCGACCAGGATAAATTTCTTGGTAAAGATGTCGGTCTCATGAAGATGAAGGGTCCGGTCAAACGTGTGACGAATCTGCACGGGAATCGGGGTGCCATAAATGTCCTGGAACGCTCGCAGACCCTCGGCATAGATCCGTTGGGAGGGAGACTCCAAGACCTCTCCCCAGCGGTCGGGCCCGTCATACGTGTAGACATTTCTGACGCGCTGGGTGGGTCCGGCCATGCAATCCCCTTCCCGGTGAACGAACATGTCGATTACTACCTTGCCGTCCTTTTCCCGCATGGAATTGATGATGGCTCGATCGTCCAGCACTCGCGACGCTCTGTGCACAAACTTCTCCCCATCGTTAATCAAGAAGATCAAGGTATCCCATTCCGCGGTGCCGCCATTATCTTCCGTGATGATGACCGCTGCATCCTTCACTCCATCACTGTTAAAATCGCCGTAGACGTATCGGTCGTCGTACCGTACAGAGAGGTACGGCTCATCGTGGATTCCATCCACCAAGGTCGACGCCTGCGCGGCGTATCCATCCCACATCACGTACGTTGCGTTTCCGAAGATGCGCGCCGCTTGTCTGGAAGCGTGTTGCTGAGCGAGCGCGCCCATGACAACCAAGCCGGCTGAAAGAAAAACGAAACGACTCAAGCGCATATGAACACGGGCCTGTCATCAATCGTGCGCCAATGTCCCACCGCGCAGCGGTATTGCCCTTTCCGTACACCTTTCTCTTTTCTGCTTCTCATCAGGATACCAAAATGCTCCGTCGAAAAGCCCTTGCTGGGCAGCGGGTGACACCGGAGGGGAGGCCCCTGCCGACCGGCCGTTCGACCGCGGCCAAGGAGGCTTCGTCGATCACGACTGCGCCTGGGCCATGCGGCGGCAGGCCAGCCGGCGGGGTCCCGCAGGGGGCAGGACCCGCTGCCAGATCGCTGTTCGACAGAGCAATACCGAAGCTATTTTCTTGTCCGTAGACGGCCTCAAGCGTATTCACTGTCAGCGCGCTCAGGGAGAGCTCAGCTCTAACCCCGTGAAGACGGTATGGTAGAAGTCTCTATCTCTGGTCAGAAGTTGTTCGGCCTGGAGCATGGCGTGCGCTCCAATGAGGAAGTCGG